>NZ_JBEZWL010000091.1:0-29727 GCF_040648015.1 Streptomyces sp. NPDC029216
GGGGCGCCCCCTTGCCCGCCCGACCCGCCGCGGAAGGACGATGAGACTGACGGGAAAACCCCAACCCCTCCCTGAGACCGCCCCACCGAAACCCCGCCCACCCCCGACCCCGCCCCCCGCCCGCAGCACGTCCGCCGCCGGGTTCCGGCCAATCGTCCCGCCCCTGCGGAGGAGACGGGACGCCTCAACGCGAGCCTCCCGGTCGGAACGGCACGGAGCGGGGCACGCCGCACCGAGCCAACGAACCCGGCGGACTGGCGATCGGGAAGCCGGCAACGGGCCCGCGGCCGGGTGCTCCGGAGCGTTGCGGGACTGCAGTCGCGGCTACCGCCGGTAGGGGTGGGGATTTCGGCCGTTGCCCGAGGGGACGCCGGCACCGCCGGGCCGGGGCCGCGCGCTAGTGTGCGTACGTGAACTCTCATGTCGTCATAGGTTTCGGACCTGCCGGCGCCGCAACCGCCCGGCTGCTCGCCGAGCAGGGCCACACGGTGAAGGTCGTCACCACCACGGGACGCAGCCCGGAGCCCGGGATCGAGCACGTCGCGCTGGACGCCAAGGACAGCGGACGGCTGACCGAGGCGGTACGGGGCGCGGCCGCGATCTACAGCTGCGCCGCGCCGCCCTACCACCGCTGGGCGGGGGAGTGGCCGGCCCTCGCCTCCTCGCTCTGCGCGGCGGCCGAGGAGAGCGGGGCGGCCCTGGTCATGCTCGGCAACCTCTACGGGTACGGGCCCGTGGACGGCCCCCTGACCGAGGACCTGCCCCTCGCGGCGACTGGTACCAAGGGACGCGTGCGCGCCGCCGTCTGGGAGCAGGCGCGGAACCTGCACCAGCAGGGCCGGATCAGGGTCGTCGAGGTGCGCGCCTCCGACTTCTTCGGACCCGGAGTCGCCGACGGCGGGCACCTGGCGGCGCGGGTCATGCCGCCGCTGCTGCGCGGCAAGCCCGTCTCCACGCTCGGTGACCCCGACGCCCCGCACAGCTGGACCTACCTCCCCGACGTGGCCCGGGCCCTGGTGGAGGTCGCCGGCGACGAGCGGGCCTGGGGCCGGGCCTGGCACGTGCCGACCGAGCCCGCGCTGTCCGTCCGCGAGATGGTCGGCCTGCTCGCCGCCGAAGCGGGCACCGGACCGGTCGCGGTACGCGGGATCCCGCCCCTCGTCCTGGGCCTGGGCGGGCTGTTCTCCCCGCTGCTGCGCGAGCTGAAGGAGATCCGCTACCAGTTCGACCGGCCGTTCACGGTCGACTCCAGTGCCTACGAGGCCGCGTTCGCGGTCCGGGCCACCCCGCTGGACCAGCAGGTCAAGGCGACGGTGGACTGGTGGCGCGAACGTCTGACGACCACCGGGTGACGGTTCCGGAGAAAGGGATGCATTCCACAGTGGACCCCAAGGGATCGGGGCAGGGACGGGACCGGGGCCAGGGGCCGGGCGACATAGCCGTCGTCGGTATGGCGTGCCGGTTCCCGGGGGCGCGCAACCTGAACGAGTACTGGCGGCTCCTGGCGGACCCGCGGGCACAGTTCGGCCGGATACCCGACGCGCGGTGGCGCGCCGACGGCTTCCTGAGCGAGGACTTCCGCGACACCTCCGCCGCGTACACGGACACCATGGCGCTCCTGCCGGACGTGGACCGCTTCGACGCGGCCCACTACGGCATCCCGCCGCGGCGGGCCAAGGCGATGGACCCCCAGCACCGGCTGCTGATCGACCTCGCCCGCGAGGCGATCCAGGACGCCGGATGGGAGGCCGACGGCTTCGACCGCGAGGAGACCTCGGTCATCACGGCCCTCACCGAGAGCGGCTACCGCGGCCTCACCACCCTGCAGATCCGGATGCGCCAGCTGGCCGGCGGCGAGTTCGGGGCACGCCCGGACGCCCGCTGGCGGGAGGCCGTCCGCGGGGTCGACGGCATGCAGGGCACCTCGGTGGCCGGGATCCTGCTCAACATGGGCCCGAACACGATCAGTTCGGTCCTCGACCTGCACGGGGAGAGCTACGCCCTGGACTCCGCCTGCTCGGGCGGTCTCATGGCCGTGGCCAACGCCGTCCACGCGCTGCGCTCCGGCCGCAGCCGCATCGCCCTCGCCGGCGGCGCCCAGCTGGTCGTCACCCCGGACCTGCTCATCGGGCTGTGCCGGATCGGCGCCATCTCGCGCAGCGGCCGCTGCCTGCCCTTCGGCGCGGACGCCGACGGCTTCGTCCTCGGCGAGGGCGCCGGGGTGCTCGTGCTGCGGCCCCTGGCCGACGCGGTGGAGGCCGGCGACCGGGTGTACGCGGTGATCCGCGGCGTGGGCACCGCCAACGACGGGACCGTCCAGGGCGGTTTGCACCCGCAGGCGGCCGGACAGCTGCGCGCCCTGCGCCGCGCCTACCGGGACGCGGGGCTGGCCCCCGGCGAGGTCGGCTTCCTGGAGGCGCACGGGACCGGGACCACCGTCGGCGACCCCGTCGAGCTCGCCGTCCTGCGTGAGCTGCGCGGGGAGGCGGCCGCGCCCGCCTACCTGGGCGCGGTCAAGGCCGTGGTCGGGCACTCGCTCAACTCCGCGGGGCTGGCCGGGCTCATCAAGTCCGTCCTGGCCGTACACCGGGGGGTGATCCCCCCGCAGCCGGAGTTCGGGCTCGCCGACCGCTCCGTACTCGACGCCGCGGGGCTGACCGTACCGACGGAGCCCGTCCGCTGGCCGGGGGACGGGCGGCCGCGCCGGGCGGGCGTCAGCGCGTTCGGCTTCGGCGGCACCGGCGTGCACCTGGTGGTCGAGGAGCACACCGCGCCGCCGGCCGGCCCGGCTCCGGCCGGGGGACCGTACGTGCTGGCGCTCAGCGCCCGCGACCGGGCCGGGCTGGCCCGGTACGCCCGGGAGCTGGCCCGCACCGTCGCCGAGGACCGGCCGCCGCTGGCCGCCGTGGCCGACACCCTGGCCCGCCGGACCCCCCTGACGGAACGTCTCACCGTGGAGGCGCGGGACACCGCCGACGCCGTCGCACGGCTGGCCGAGGCGGCCGAGGCCGTGGAGGCGGGCCGTACGCCCGAGGCGCCCGTGGAGGCCGTCGCGACGGCGGGGGAGCGCGTACCCCCGTGCACCCTGCCGCCGAGCCCGCTCGCCCCGCGCCGCCACTGGATCGTGGACGAGTCGGCGCGCGAGCTCGCCGGACCGCAGGCCGTACCGGTGCCGGAACCGGCCGGGGCGCAGGCGGCGCGGTCCGGCGGGGCGTCCGCCGCGGCCCTCGTCCTCGAAGAGGTGTCGCGGACCGGTGTCTACCCGCTGTCCGACCTGCACGAGGGCCAGACACTGGTGGCCGACCTCGGCTTCGACTCCCTGATGCTGCACGAGCTGGACACCCGCATCGCCAACCGGGTGCCGGGCTTCCGTACCGAGGAGATGTACTCCCCGGACCTCACCGTCGGCCGTCTGATCACCCTGGTCGACCCGGACCTCACCGGCCGGGAGACGCCCGCACCGGCCGTGCCCGCACCGGCCGTACCCGAACCGGCCGCCCCGCAGTGGAGCGCCGAGACGGCGAACGTCGACGACTTCCCGGAGGTCGGCAAGCTGGAGCAGCTCCTGGGCTCCATCGCCGACACCGGGGCGGAGTTCCCGTACTTCCGGGTCCACGAGGGCACCATCCGCGACACCACGGTGATCGGCGGTCGCCCCTACCTCTCCTTCGGCAGCTACAACTACCTCGGCCTCTCCGGGCACCCCGCGGTCAACGAGGCGGTGCACAAGGCGGTGGAGCGGTACGGGACCTCGGTCTCCGCGAGCCGGGTCCTCTCCGGCGAACGGGACCTCACCGTCCGCCTCGAACGGGCCCTGACCGAGTTCCTCGGCGTGGGGGACTGCCTGACGCTGGTCAGCGGCCACGCCACCAACGTCACCGCGATCGGCCACCTCGTCGGCCCGGGGGACCTCGTCCTGCACGACGCGCTCGCCCACGACAGCATCCTCCAGGGCTGCGCCCTGTCCGGTGCGGCGCGGCGCCCGTTCGCGCACAACGACACGGAGCAGCTGGAGCACCTGCTGCGGCTCAACCGCTCCCGGTTCCGCCGCGTGCTGATCGCCGTCGAGGGCGCGTACAGCATGGACGGCGACCTCGTCGACCTGCCCGCCGTGATCGAGCTGAAGAAACGTTACGGCGCGCTGCTGATGGTGGACGAGGCGCACAGCATCGGCACCGTCGGCGCACGGGGCCGGGGCGTCGGCGAGTTCTTCGGGGTCGACCGCACCGACGTGGACCTGTGGATGGGCACCCTCTCCAAGGCCTTCGCCAGCTGCGGCGGCTACCTCGGCGGCTCCGTCCGGATGGTGCGCTGGCTGCGCCACACCCTCCCCGGTTTCGTCTACAGCGTCGGCCTGACCCCGCCGAACGCGGCCGCCGCGCTGGCCGCCACCGAGCTGATCACGGCCGAGCCGCAGCGGGTGGACGCGCTGCGGCGCAACGCCCGCCTCTTCCTCGGCCTGGCCTCCTCGGCCGGCCTGGCGACCGGCTCCAGCGCCCACACGCCGATCGTGCCGTGCATCCTCGGCGACTCGGCGCGGACCCTGCGCGTCGCGGACGGGCTCTACGCCCGGGGCGTCATCGCCGACCCGATCTTCCACCCGGCGGTGGAGGAGGGGCTGTCCCGGCTGCGGTTCTTCATCACGAGCGACCACCGCGAGGAGGACATCCGCCGGGCCGTGGCGGTGCTGGCCGAGGAGGTGGCGTCCGCCGCCGCGCCGTAAGCCGCCCACGTCAGATCAGCGTCCGTTCGATCCGGCTGAGCAGGGCGCTCGTCCCCGGGTCGCCGCCGTCCCCCGCCTCCGCGGCGGGGGGCGCAGGATGCCGCTGTTCGGCGTCCTCCATCCGCTGGGCGAGCAGGTAGGCGATGATCTCCGCCTCCTGCTCCTGTACGTCGTCGTAGGTCGCGCGCAGGAGCATGTCGCGCACGAGGTCGGGGTCGAGGTCGGGGAAGAGGAGGCGGGCGGCCGCCTCGTCCAGTCCGCCGGCCCCGCGATGGCAGCAGATGATGTGGCCCAGCTCGTGCAAGATGATGTGCTCCTGATGCGCGCTGGTGGTGTTGGCGTCATAGAAGATCAGGTCCTCGTCGCGGGCGGCGACCCACATGCCGCAGGGGTGCGACGAGGGCATCTGCATCGGGACCAGGAGGATCGGCCGGTCGCGCACCTCGCCGAGGTGGCGGCAGAGTTCGGCGACGTCGCTCACCTCGGGGAGGTCGAGTTCGGCGAGCCGCCGGGCGCCGGCCTTCCGGAGCTTCTTGAGCTGGCTGCGGCGGTCGTGATCGGCGGCCCGCTCCTTCCAGGCGCCCCTCATACGGGCTCGGAGGGGTCGGCGGTGCCGGCGGCGGGGGAGTCGGGGACGGGGGCGTCCGTGACCGGCGGGAGGCCCTGCATCTGCCGGTACTGGTCCATGATGGCCGTGATGGCCTGGAGGTTCTCCTTCTTCATCCCGGCCGCGCGCATCGCCACGGCGCGGACCCCGGACTGCCGCAGCGCCTCGATGGCGGCGACCTGGCTGAGCACGGACTCGGCGACCTTGTCGTCGAAGAAGTAGGCGACCGAGACGCCGAAGAACTTGGCCAGGGCCGCCAGGAGGTCGGGTGACGGGTTGGAGCGCTTCCCCGTCCGCAGCTGCGACAGGTACACACCCCCGACCTTGAGTTCGGGGGTGGCCCGCTTCAGTTCCTCCGCCACCTCGGCGTTGGTCCAGTGCTTGCCCTTGGGACGGACCGTCTTGAAGAGGTCGTCGAGGCGCCTGGCGAGCAGGGGCCGGTCGTCGCTCTCGGTCATGGTGAATCTTCCTCCCGTCACCTCCTCGGTATAGCCCTTGGCTATACGTCAGTTTCACAGATTAGCGGTCAGTTGACAATTGGCCTGGACTCCGCCAACGTTGGGTCTCGCCGATAGCTGCCAGCTAACTCGTTCTCACGGGGGTTTGACGAGCAGGCTGGCGAAATCGGACTGGCCCGGCCCTCGGGGGATGGGCCGGGCCAGTCCGGGCGGGAGCCACCCGTCCGGCCCGATGTGAAAAGTACGGGGGAACGGGGGAGGCCCGCCCGGTTTGACGGGGGATACAAACCGGGCGGGAGCTTCAACTCGCGGTGCCGAGTTTACTGTAGGCGGCCGCGACTTTGGTGAGCCAGGCCACCTCTGCCGTGAAGTTGTCCGTGTCGCGGTCGTCGAAGTCGCCCGCGTCCTTGTTGTCGTGCGGGATGGTCCCGGCCTGCTTGGCCAGCAGGGCCCGCTTGATCCGCGCCGCCTCCGTGAACGCCTGCAGCGACTCCTCGCTCTCCTCCCTGCCCGCGCCTTGGTCCGTACCGCCCACGGTGGTCCGGTCGATGTACGGACGCAGGTCCCGCCAGCCGTCGCGTATCTCGACGACCCGGCGGTGCAGCCGGTAGTCGAGGTCCGAGACCGAGGCGCCCGGCGGCTCCAGGGCGATGTCCGGGGAGGACTCGTACAGGTCCCGCCAGAGCGGGTACAGCGCCCGGTACGCCCGGTAGCTGCGCGTCCACCCCAGCAGCCGGGTAGCCGCCGGACCCCACGAGGAGTTGGTCAGGCCGAGCGACAGGATGACGATGCCCGCCGCGCTGAAGAGGTTCGAGGCCAGCTTCCAGGCGCCGATGTCGACCCCGGCCGCGGCCGTCAGGATGTTGACCGTCCGGCACGAGCAGTACAGGAACAGCACCACGGCGGCCACCCGCAGCACCCGCAGCGCCTGCCGCAGCGACTCGTTGTCCGTCATCCGGGCGTACGAACCGCACTGGCGGAAGATGGTCACGCACGGCAGCGCCTGGGACGCCATGAAGGCGAGCAGGTAGACGAGGACCAGCGGCTGCCCGCTGCCCGTGTCGAAGTCCGAGGACGGCCGGGAGGTCCCGTCGGCGAGGAGGAAGAGCGCGACCAGGGCCACGTCGAGCGCGGTCCCGGTGATCAGCCACCACCGCGTCTTGCGCCGGGCCTCCTCGTCGGACGCCGCCCACCGCAGCAGGATGATCTCCGCGGCGACGCAGTAGGCCACCGCCGACAGGTGCATGAGGAGGATGGCGAGGTTGCCGACGCCCAGGAAGCTCTGGCTGCCCATGGCGATGGCGCCCATGGTGAAGGTGAGGCACTGGAGTACCAGCGTGGCGATCAGCGTCCAGTAGGCGCTGTCGTGCCGGCTGCGCCGCGCCTGGCACAGCCGGTAGATGAGCGCGGCGTACGAGGAGAGCGCCGCGATGACGAAGCAGAGGGTTCTGATGGTGTTCAAGGCCTGGTTTCCTGCAGGGTGCCGGGGGTGCGGCAGAGGGGGTCAGTCGGTGTGTTCGTCCAGCGGGACCTGGAGCCCGATGCTCTCGGCCGCGACGGCGATCGCGTAGTCGAAGAACACGGCCTCGTCCTTGACGCTGTCGTGGGTGCGGCTGAAGACCTGGAACACCAGCAGCCCGATGAGGTTGCTCCACAGCACGATGCCGCGCTCGATGATGTCCGAGAACGGAGCCTCCGGGAGGCCTCCGAAGGCCTCGACGGCGGCGGGCAGCAGCAGCGGGGGACCGGGCACCGCGCGCCGCGGCGGGGTCAGTTCACCGCCCTCCAGCGCGGCCCGGATGATCCCGGCGAGCACGGCGGGGGTCCGTGCGGCGGCCGGGACGGTGTCCTGCGGGGCGTGGTACCCGGGCACCGGCGAACCGTAGATCAGGGTGAACTCGCCGGGGTTCTCGAAGGACCACTGCCGCAGCGCGCGGGTGACGGCGAGCAGCCGCGCCCCCGCCGGAGCGCCGGCCGCGTCGGCCCGCTCCATCGCGGCGCCGGAGGCGTCGTAGGCGTCGATGACCAGAGCGGTCAGCAGGTCGTCCCGGTGCGGGAAGGCCGCTTCGACGTCGGCGAGGTCGAGCCCGGCCGCGCGCGCGACGCCTTCCAGGGACAGCCCCGCGGCGCCCAGTTCCACGAGCTGCCGGCGGGCGGTCTCCTTGACCGCCTCCGCCGGCGCCGGGTCTTCGTCGTTCGAACTGATTGCTGAAACGTCCATGCCGGAACCGTACCCGCCGCCCCGAACGCAGGAGACCCCCGCACCTCGGGCGCCACGGCGCACCGCCGAGAACCGGCCACGGTGGCGGCGAAGCGGCTACCGGCTGCCGACCCGGGGCCGGGTCAGTACGCGCGTGGTGCTGCCGTCGTCCTCGGTGATGTCCCGGACGTGCGCGAATCCGATCCGGTCCAGCAGCACCAGCGAGGCTTCGTTCTCCGCGGCGACGGTGGCGTGCACCTCGGCCAGCCCGAGGGCGTCGAAGCCATGGGCCACGACGGCCCGCGCCAGCTCGGTCCCCAGCCCCGACCCCCACGCCGCCGGAGCCAGCGCGTAGATGATCTCGTGGCCCCCGACGGCCTCGGTCGGCTTGATCTCGGCGTGCCCGATCAGCAGGCCGTCCCTGCGGACGGCCCAGACGTCGAACAGCTCCCGGGCGTAGACCTTCGTGAAGATCCGCCCGAACAGGGCCCGGTCCTCCTCCTCGGAGGCGGGTCCGTCCCCCATCCACCGGGACACCCTCGTGTCCTGGAACAGGGCCACGAAGTCCGCTTCGTCCTCGGGCACGTAGGGGGTCAGGAGCAGGCGCTCGGTGCGCAGTGTCGGGGTCATGACCGGCGACGCTACCCACCGGCGCCGGGGCGGGCCAAGCGATATGTCAGGAGCTGCGGACGCGGACCACGTCGCCCGCCCCGCCGCCGGGGAGGACGTCGATGCGGACGCCGGCGGCGGGGTCGGCGAAGGACTGGCCTGGGGAGCGGGCCGCCAGGTCCGGTCCGGTGCGGCCCGGCGGCGGCAGGACGCGGACCGGTCCCTCGCCGGTCGGGGTCGCCGAGTCGACCCGGTAGACCAGGACCCCCGTCGAGCGGGCCGTCCGGTCGTGGCCCTCCGCCCGGCGGGACTCCGCCACGTACGCCGTGGTGGGGCCGGTGCGGACGACCGCGATCTTCGTGCCGCCCGGGCGTTCCACCGGGGTCAGGGCCACCGTGCGGCACCCTGGCCCGGCCAGGCCGGCCACCTGGGAGTCGTCGATCCAGCCCAGCTTCCACGCGTGCCAGCCGAGGAACTGGGGGGCGGCACCCGCGATGTCGCCCATGACGTCCCAGCCGCCCGTGTGGCGGTGGGTGTCGCCGGTGAACGCGTACAGGTCCGGCAGGCCGAAGGTGTGGCACGTCTCGTGGGCGGCGACCTTCGGGCCCCAGTGCCACAGGTCCTGTCCGAAGGTCACCGCCCACTTCAGGGGGAGACCCTCGGGCGCGGCCGGGTCGTGGAGGTAAGTGGGGGAGAAGGAGAGCGCGGTCGCTGCCCTCGTCGGGACGACGTAGGCCATGTCGTGGCGCGCGAAGTCCGCGCCGTACGCGGTCGCCGCCGCGAACGCGTCGCGTACGTACGCCTCGTGCGCCTCGAAGCCGAGGCCGCGGGTGAACCCGTAGGAGACGGAGGGCGCCGGCATGCGGATCCAGTGGTGCAGCGGGGTGAGGGCCAGGCGGAGGCGGCCGTAGGAGGCCGTACCCAGCCAGTCGGCGACAGGGGCGAGACGGGCGGCGTAGGGAAGGGTGGAGCCGGCCGCCGGGGCGTCGGGGAAGTCCACGAAGAGGACCAGGACGCGGCGGGTGCCGGTGGACGGCTGGAAGAGGACGCGGTCGGTGTCACGGCCCTCGTCCGTCCAGCCCGTCCGTCCCGGCAGCGCGCACGCGGAGGGCGGGGTGGTCATGGGGCGGCTCCCGGGGTCGGCGGTGTCGGGGGACCCCCTACCCCGTCCGGCCCCGGCGGTGGCCGGGTGAGCCGTGTCTCATGCGCCGGGACTTGTCTATGCAACGAGTTGCATAGAAAGATCGGGGCATGGCGCTCGACCACGCGATCCTCGTCTCCCTCCTGGAGATGCCGGGCTCAGGCTACGAACTCGCCCGGCGGTTCGACCGGTCCATCGGCTACTTCTGGACCGCCACGCACCAGCAGATCTACCGCGTCCTGGGGCGCATGGCGGGCGACGGCCTGCTCACCGTCCGCGAAGTGCCCCAGCAGGGGCGGCCGGACAAGAAGGAGTACTCCGTCGCCGCCCCCGGCCGCGCCGCCCTCGCCCGGTGGCTGCACGAGCCGATCGAGCCCGAGAGCATGCGCCACGAGCTCGCCGTGAAGATCCGTGGGGCGGCCTTCGACGACCCCGCCGCCCTGATCCGCGAGGTCGAGCGGCACCACCGCGCCCACAGCGAACGCCTCGCGCACTACCTCGCGGGCGAGCGGCGGGACTTCACCGCCCCAGGGGCCCCCGGTCCGCTCGACGCCGGGCAGGAGCTCCAACACGTCGTCCTGCGCGGCGGCATCGCGTACGAGCGGATGACCATCGCCTGGCTGGACGACGTCCTGGCCACCCTCCACCGCCTCGGCGAGACGTCACCGCCGACCCCCTGAACACGCACCCACCCACCACGTCCCGGAAGGCGACCCCTCATGGCCGACCCCCTCCTCTTCAACCCGCGCACCTACGACCCGGCGCACTTCGACCCCGAGACCCGCCGGCTGCTGCGCGCCACCGTCGACTGGTTCGAGGAGCGCGGCAAGCGCAAGCTGCTGGAGGACTACCGCACCCGCGCCTGGCTCGGCGACTTCCTCGCGTTCGCCGCCAAGGAAGGCCTGTTCGCCACCTTCCTCACCCCGGCCGCCGCCGGCCGGGAGGGCGGGCGCTGGGACACCGCCCGCATCGCCGCCCTCAACGAGATCCTCGGCTTCTACGGCCTCGACTACTGGTACGCCTGGCAGGTGACCATCCTCGGCCTCGGCCCGATCTGGCAGAGCGGGAACGCAGAGGCCCGCGCCCGCGCGGCCGAACTCCTCGCCCAGGGCGAGGTGTTCGCCTTCGGCCTGTCCGAGCGCACCCACGGCGCCGACATCTACTCCACCGACATGCTCCTGGAGCCCGACGGCGACGGCGGCTTCCTGGCGAGCGGCTCCAAGTACTACATCGGCAACGGCAACGCCGCCGGGCTCGTCTCCGTCTTCGGCCGCCGCACCGACGTCGAGGGCCCGGACGGCTACGTCTTCTTCGCCGCCGACAGCCGCCACCCGGCGTACCACCTGGTGCAGAACGTCGTCGACTCCTCCAAGTACGTCAGCGAGTTCCGGCTGGAGGACTACCCGGTCGCGGCCGCCGACGTCCTGCACACCGGCCGTGCCGCCTTCGACGCCGCCCTCAACACCGTCAACGTCGGCAAGTTCAACCTCTGCACCGCCTCCATCGGCATCTGCGAGCACGCGATGTACGAGGCCGTCACCCACGCGCAGAACCGCGTCCTCTACGGCCGTCCCGTCACCGCCTTCCCGCACGTGCGCCGCGAGCTGGCGGACGCCTACGTCCGCCTGGTCGGCATGAAGCTGTTCAGCGACCGCGCCGTGGACTACTTCCGCTCCGCCGGTCCCGACGACCGCCGGTACCTCCTCTTCAACCCGATGACGAAGATGAAGGTGACCACGGAGGGCGAGAAGGTCATCGACCTGATGTGGGACGTCATCGCGGCGAAGGGCTTCGAGAAGGACACCTACTTCGCGAACGCCGCCGTCGAGATCCGCGGCCTGCCCAAGCTCGAGGGCACCGTCCACGTCAACCTGGCGCTGATCCTCAAGTTCATGCGCAACCACCTGCTGGAGCCGGTCGAGTACCCGGCCGTGCCGACCCGCCTGGACGCGGCCGACGACGAGTTCCTCTTCCGCCAGGGCCCGGCCCGCGGCCTGGGCTCCGTCCGCTTCCACGACTGGCGGCCCGCCTACGACGCGTACGCCGAGGTGCCCAACGTCGCCCGGTTCCGCGAACAGGCCGACGCCCTGTGCGAGTTCGTCGCCACCATCGCCCCGGACGAGGAGCAGAGCCGCGACCTCGACTTCCTCCTCTCCGTCGGCCAGCTGTTCGCCCTGGTGGTGCACGGCCAGCTGATCCTGGAGCAGGCCCGCCTGACGGACCTGGACCGCGACGTCCTCGACGAGCTGTTCTCCGTCCTGGTCCGCGACTTCTCCGGCCACGCCGTGGAACTGCACGGCAAGGACTCCGCCACCGGGGCGCAGCAGACCTGGGCCCTCGGCGCGGTACGCCGCCCGGTGGTCGACGAGGCCCGCGCGGCCCGTGTCTGGCAGCGCGTCGAGGCGCTGTCGGGGACGTACGAGATGGCGCCCTGACCGCAGGCCCGCCACGGGCGGTGCCGCGCGCCCGTCGGACTCCGGCCGTCAGCCGGTCCAGCGCAGCACCGCCCCCAGCCCGCCCGCCGGGCCCGGCATCCCCGCCGGGACGACGAGGACCTCGCTGCCGGCCGCCGCCGCGGAACGCAGCAGGGCGTCGTCCGCGCGGGCCCGTACGGGTTTGTCGACGCCCATCGCCTGCGCCTGGCCGCGCTGCAGCGCGACCTCGTCCACGCCGGGGCCGATCCACACCTCGCGGGCCGCGTCGGAGCCGTCCGCGCCCAGCAGCAGCGTGGCCACCTGGTGGGTGCGTACGGCGTCCACCACGGCCGGCACGCCCTCGGCCGCCTCGCCCGGCCCGGTGTCCACCGTGGACGTCCGGTGCTCGCCGGGGCGCCCCCGGCCGATGCGGAACCGCTCCAGGGCCCTTTCGAGCCGCTCGCCGGCGAAAGCCTCGCACAGGCGCGCTATCTCGCCGTCGAGGGCGTCCCGCGCGGCGCCGGGTGTCCTGGCGCCGGCCTCGGCCTCGACCGTCACCGCGCGCATGCGCTCGGGCAGCCGGCCGAGGACGGCCCGGCGCTCGCGGGCGTCGCCCGTCAGCACCACCAGGTCGGCGCCGCTCTCCGGCCACAGCCGGACCAGTTCGGCCGCGATGATGTCGGCCGTCTCGTTCCAGGCGTTCTCGACCTTGTTCCGGTAGTGCCACTCGTGCCGGTCCGCCGGCACGCTGCGGTGCCCGCGGCCCTGCCACTCCCGGCCCCGGGCGTGGCCCACGGTCTCCCGCCGGTGGGCGTCGCGCAGTTCCAGCTCGGCGCCCGTGCGGTCGACGTACGCCACCAGGCAGCTCGGCTCGTCGCCGCGCAGACCTGCCAGCGGTGCGATGTGCGGCAGGACCGACCAGGTCGCCTCGACGGCGGCGGGGGCCTTCGCGAGCGGGACGTCGAGGACCACCTCGGCGCCCGCGGCGAACAGCGCGCGGCCGGGCGGCGCCCCGCTGACCGGCTCCCCGGCGAGCCGGTTCACCACGGCCCGGACGGTGTAGGCGTCGGCGCCCGCGTCGATCAGCTGGGACGCGACCGCCCGCTCCCGCAGTGCCTGTATCCGCTGTGCGTCCTCGGTCGCGCGGGTGGTCTCGATGTACACCGAGGCCCAGGGACCTGGCCGGGCGAAGAGAGGTTTGAGAAAGCCGAGTTCCATGACGTCCCCCAAGGGGTTCCGGAAGACATGCCTCCCCGTCCAGGATGCCCCGCCCGGCGGGCACGTGCCCACCGGTCGGACCCTTCGTTCCGGGGCAGTCGGGTGGAGTGCCGGCCCGCGGCGGTACGGGGACCCCGGGGGCGGGTAGGGCGGCGGCCGTGACCGCATTCCAGCTGACGAGCACCGCCTTCGCCGACCACACGGAGATCCCCCGCCGCCACACCGGCGAGGGGGAGGACGTCTCACCGCCCCTGACCTGGACCGCCGCCCCCGAGGGCACCGCGGAACTGCTCCTCCTGTGCGAGGACCCGGACGCGCCGGGGCCCGCCTTCCTGCACTGGCTGGTCACGGGCATCGACCCGTGGACCGGAGGGGTGGAGGAGGGCCGGGTCCCGCACGGCGGGCGGTCCTGGCCCAACGGGTTCGGACGGCTGGGCTGGGGCGGGCCGATGCCGCCGCCCGGCCACGGCCCGCACCGCTACTTCTTCCACCTGTACGCCCTGGCGCAGCCGGTCCTGCTGCGCGAGCGGCCCGACGTCAACGCCGTGCACAGCGCGGTGCGGCACAGGCAGATCGCCTGTGGCACCCTCGTGGGCACTTACCAGCGGTTCTAGGATCCCGCGGGCTCACGGTCGGCGTACCGCAGCAGCGCCCCGACGCCCTCCGCCAGCTCCAGCTCGTCCTCCGGTACGACGACCAGCTCGGCGCCGGTTCCGACGACCGCCCGCACCAGGGCCTCGCCCGCGGGCTCCTCGCGGGGCGCCCGTACCCCGCAGGCGAGCAGTTCCTCCTCGGCCAGGGCGAGCTGCGTCGGCCGCGGGCCGGTCCACAGCCGCAGCGGGGCGGTGGGGACGCGGTTCAGCAGCAGCGCCGCCACCTGCCCGCGCTGCAGGGCGGCCACGGTCGCGGCCAGCCCCTCCGCCGCGGGCCCGTGCAGGGCCCGGCGGCCGATGAACACGTTCACCAGCTCCCGGTCGTGCTCGGCCATCCGGCCCCGGAAGACGCCGTCGAGCTGTGGCTCCAGCAGGGCCCGCCCGGTGTCCGTCGGGGTCGCGCCCCGGACCCGTACGACCTTGCCGCGAAGGGCCTGCGGAAGCCGCCTGACCAGGACGTTTCCCGCCCACTCGTCCCCGCCGACGACCACGGCGTCGGCATGCGCACGCCGGGCCCAGGCGTCCAGCCGGTGCCCCAGCCGGACGGCGCCGTGGTGCCAGGTGGCCACCGGCTCCTCGCGGTGCAGCCGCTCACCCGGGGCCACGGTGGAGGCCGGCCAGATGCCGGACTCCGCCTCCACCCGCACCCAGCCGTGCGTCTCCGCCGTCGGCAGCCCGCCGTAGTGCACCACCACCGCCAGGTAGGGGATCTCCGGCAGGTGCTGGCCGACCAGCGGTACCGCCTCGGGCAGGGTGCTGTAGCGGGCCGAATCCCGGGCGGGCGGCAGGGGCAGCTCCCCGTCGAGGACGAGCGCGCCGTTGGCCGCGAAGATCGCCTGCCCGTGCGTCCCGGGCACCTCCGCGTCCGCGCCGACCGCCTCCTCCAGCACGCCGAGCAGCGCCCGGTCCGCGCCCTGCCGGGTCAGGTCCCTGCGCAGCCGGTCCCAGCGCAGGGCGACGGCCCGGTCGGGCTGCTCGACGTCCCGCGAGGTGTCCAGGTACACCGAGGCGAAGGGGCCGGACTCCGCGTACAGGGGTTGCAGGAACGACAGCCTCATTCCGCATCACCACCTCCCATGATGCGACCGGCATCAGCCAGAGGCGAGGAGGCCGGGCAGGGCGGGCAGGTCGGCGAAGGAGTCGAGGACGTGGTCGGGGGTTCCGGAGGCGGCCCGGTGCGTCTCGGGGAGGTACTTGCCGGTCCTGACCAGTACGCCGGTGATGCCGGACCGCTGGGCGGCCAGCACGTCCGACTCGATGTCGTCGCCGACCATCAGCGCCTCGGAGGCGTCGGCGCCCAGGTGGGCGAGGGCGCTCGCGAAGAACGCGGGCGCCGGCTTGCCCGTCACCTCCGCCTCGGTGCGGGCGGCCTTCTCCAGCCCTTCCAGGAAGGCCCCCGTGTCCAGGTCGAGGCCGCCCTCGGTACGCCAGTACAGGTTGCGGTGCATGGAGACCAGCCTGGCCCCGCGCTGGAGGTGCCGGAAGACGCGGTTGAGGGCCTCGTACCCGAACTCGGGGCCCGCGCCGCCGAGCACGACCACGTCCACGTCGGCGTCCGCTTCGTGCTCGTCGACGAGGGTGACGCCCGGCAGGTCCTCCCGTACGTCGCCGCTGTTGAGCAGGAGGCAGCGGGCGCCGGGACAGTGCTCGCGCAGGTAGGCGGCCGTAGCGGCCGGAGCGGTGAGCACGTCCCCGGCGTCCACGGGGAAGCCCAGGCCGGACAGGCGTGCGGCGATGGCGGCGCGGGTGCGGGAGGTGTTGTTGGTGACCAGCGCGAGGCGCAGGCCCGTGGAGCGCAGCCGTTCCATGGCGTCCACCGTTCCGGGCAGGGCCTTCCAGGAGACGGTGAGGACGCCGTCGATGTCGATCAGGACCGCTCGGATTCGCTCCATGGGGCCGACGCTAGCCCAGCGCGCTCCGGTCAGGCGGCGGGCTTGCCGGGCCGGTCGTGGGTGGAGCGGTGGATGCCGCCGCCCGAGGCGATCGTGTCGTTCGCGGTGGGCGTCATGCCACCGGGGTCATGGGCCGGGCCGAGGCCACCGCGCGGGCCGACCGAACTCCTGCGGGCCGTCGGCCGGGACGCCTCCGTCCTGCACCGGTACCCCGGCCGGACGCCCCGCAGTCGTCGGAATGCATCCGTCCGGGGGACCCGGTAGCGTCGAAGGCGTACGTTCCGCCCCAAAGGCCGCGGTGCCGTCCCCCAGTTACGGGCAGCCGCAGGAGTCGGCAGAGGAACGGGATTCCATGGCGAAGCACCCCCGCAACGCAGCCGCCGCCGCGGCGGCCCTGGTCTGCCTGACCGCGATCGGAGCGGCGCCGGCCGGCCCCGCCCCCGGTCCCTCGGCCCCGGCGCGTTTCGTGCCCGGGCCCTGCCCCAAGCCGGCCCAGCCGGTTCCCCAGCTGGCCAAGGCGCGGTGCGGCTTCCTGGAGGTCCCCGAGAACCGCTCCCGCCCCGGCGGCCGGACCATCAAGCTGGCCGCGGCGGTCATCCCGGCCGTCTCCGCGAAGCCCGGCCAGGACCCCGTGGTGTTCATGTCCGGCGGTCCCGGCGGCGAGACGTTCGACGACATCCCGTTCCTGGTCGACTCCGGGCTGAACCGGGACCGCGACCTGATCGTCATGGCCCAGCGCGGCAACCTCTACGACCAGCCCAACCTGGCCTGCCCGGAGCTGGACCGGTTCTACGCCCAGTCCGTGGGACTCCCTTCCTACTCGCCCTCGACCGAACGGCTGGCGCTCGACGCGGTGAAGCGCTGCCGGGACCGCCTGGCGGCGGGCGGGACCGACCTGGGCGCCTACAACAGCACCGAGAACGCCGCCGACTTCGCCGACCTGCGCACGGCGCTGGGCCTCAAGCGGTGGAACGTGTACGGCCATTCCTACGGCAGCGACCTGGCCCTGACCTACCTGCGCCTGCACCCCCAGGGGATCCGCGCCGTGGCGCTCGACTCGGCCGCCCCGCCGCAGTACGTCTCCCTGCCCTTCGCCTGGGAGAGCGCCAAGGAGGGGCTCGACAACCTCTACAAGGCCTGCGCGGCCGAACCCCGCTGCAAGAGCCGCTACCCGGACCTCCAGGGCACCCTGAACGAGCAGATCAGCAAGCTGGACGCCCAGCCGCTGACGCTGAACGTCCGCCCGCCGCAGGGCGGGGACCCGGTGAAGGTCGTCCTCGACGGCGGTGTGCTGCTGAACCTGCTGGTCGCCAAGGCGCTCCCGATCGCCGACGTCCCCGCGGCCATCGACGAACTCGGCCGTGGACGTCCCGAGCGCTTCGCCCGGGCCCGCGCCGCCGGTTCGGTCGAGGACACCGGGCAGAACGCCCACGGTCTGACGCAGTCCGTGGTGTGCGGTGAGTGGGTGCCGGGCCACCCGGAGTCCGACGTACTGGCCGCAGGCCGCGGGGCGTTCCCCGACTGGCCGGAAGCGGTCCAGGCGCAGGCGCCCCAACTGGCCTTCCAGAACAAGATGTGCGGCATCTGGAACGTTCCCGACCGCGCGGCCGCCCAGCGCGTGCCCACCAGCAGCCCGGTGCCCGTGCTCTTCCTCAACGGGACGGCCGACATGAAGACCGGGGTGAACTGGGCGCAGAAGACGGCCCGTACGCTGCCCCACTCCACCCTCGTGCGCATCCCCGGCGTCGGACACTGGACGGTCCCGCAGTCTCCCTGCGCCCAGAAGGTGCTGGCGTCCTTCCTCGCCCGTCCCACCGCGCCCGACACCGGATGCGTGGCCGGCCTCAGGTGGGCACCCTTCACGATCACCCCCGAGTGACCGAGCAACCGGGAGGGCAGATGGCTCCCCAACGCGTTCCCCGCCGCCGTACCGTGAGGAGGTTGCGCGCCACGCCGGCCGTGGCGGCGACCGGGATCCTCGTCACCGGCCTGCTCTCCCTTCCCGCGGAGGCGCGGGAGACCCCCGGCCCGGCGCCGCTCGGCAGCGTCGCCGGAACGGCGGGCGACGCCCGCTACGAGCCGGGCGCCTGCCCCAGGACACCGGAGCCGATCGCCGCCCTCGACGGGGCCCGCTGCGGAACGCTCACCGTCCCCGAGAACCGCGCCAAGCCCGGCAGCCGGACGATCAAGCTGGGTGTGGCGATCGTCCCCGCGGCCTCGGCCGCACCGGCGGCCGACCCGATCGTCTGGCTCGCCGGCGGACCCGGCGACGACGCCGTCGGCGAGGCGAAGATGGCGATCGACGGCGGCCTCAACCGCGACCGCGACGTGATCTTCATGTCCCAGCGCGGCACCTACTCGGCCGATCCGGCCCTCACCTGCCCCAACATCGACGAGTTCAACGCGCGCGCGACCGGTCTCGTCTACGACGCGCCCTCCAGCGAACGCCTGCACGTCGAGGCCACGAAGGTCTGCCGCGACCGGCTGGCGGCCCTCGGGGCCGACCTCGGCGCCTACAACGACATCGAGAGCTCCGCCGACCTCGCGGACCTGCGCACCGCACTGGGCCTGGCGCAGTGGAACGTGTTCGGCATCTCCTACGGCACCCAGCTGGCGCTCGTCTACATGCGCCTGCACCCGGAGGGGGTCCGGTCCGTCGGCATCGACGGCATCCTGCCGCCCTCCACGGCCGGGTCTGTCCTGACCTGGAGCGCCGCCAAGCAGGGCTTCGACGGCCTGTTCAAGGCCTGCGCCGACCAGCCCGCCTGCAAGCGCCGCTATCCGAACCTGCCGGCCACCTTCGAACGCCTCGTGCGCGACCTCGAAGCCAAGCCGGTCACCACCACCGTCACGCTGCCCGACAGCCACAAGCAGGTGAAGGTCGTCCTGGACGGCGGGGCCCTGGTGAACTGGATGACCTCCGCCACCCACGTCGCGCCCCAAGTACCCCGCGCCCTCGACGAGCTGGCCCACGGCAAGCCCCAGCGGATCGCCGAACAGTGGGCGGTCGCCAAGTACAGCCCCCAGGCCATGGGCCGGACGTCCCACGGGCTCGTCTACGGAGTCTTCTGCAGCGAGTGGACCCCGTACGAGACCCAGGCCGAGGCCGTGCGCGGCGGCCGGCAGGCCTTCCCGGCCTTCCCCGCCTCGGTGCAGGCCCAGGCCCCGCAGCTGACCTTCCTGCGTCCGGACTGCGACGTCTGGAAGGTCCCCGCCGCCCCGCGCTCGATCAGGGACGTCACGAAGAGCGACATCCCCACCCTGGCCATATCGGGCAGCTTCGACGCCCAGACCGGAGCGGCCAACGGCCCGTACGTCGCCCGCACCCTGTCCCGGGCCACCGTCGTCACGGTCCCGTACGAGCCCCACGTGGTGTTCGCGACCTCGAAGTGTGCCCGGACGATCACGCTCTCGTTCTTCGCCGACCCGAGCGCCGCGGACACCGCATGCCTGAAGGGCCTCAAGCCCCCGGCCTTCGAGACCGGCCCCTGAACCCCTGCCCCCGACACGTGAGGACCCCGCTCGGCCGACCGAGCGGGGTCCACACGCCTGCTTGACCGATCAACCTGCGGCAACGTAGCTTCGGGCGGACCGACTCGTGAGCTGACGGAAGGAGGCGACGTCGGATGCCGACCATCTCCGCGCCGCTTCGCCCCGCTCACGAGATCGCCTGGGCCCCCGGCCGTGTAGCCCACGGCTGCTGAACGGCCCCCTTCCGCCGGTGTGCCCCCTCGCGGCCCCGGCACTTCTTGCTTTTCCCACACCGCCCGCGGCACCCGGTTACGTGCTGATGTGGCGCTCTCCGGGTTATCGAGCTGCGCCACCGACAGAGAAAGCTCCTGAAATATGGCGACTAGAACATTTATGTCCCCTGTGCCCCTTATGTTCAGAAGTGGGGTAGCGCGATGGTAACGGCGCGGATCACCGTCAACGGGAAGGAAACCCCGCTCGCGCCCGCCGCGCCCCACACCACGGTGCTGGACTTCCTGCGCGAGCGCGGCCTCACCGGCACCAAGGAGGGCTGCGCCGAAGGCGAATGCGGCGCCTGTTCGGTCCTGGTGGCCCGGCCCGGTGTGGACAAGCCCACCGACTGGGTGGCCGTCAACGCCTGCCTGCTCCCGGCCGCGGCGCTCGACGGCCAGGAGATCGTCACCTCCGAAGGCCTCGCCACCGCCGGCGAGCCCGGCACCCCGCCCGCCCTGCACCCCGTGCAGGAGGAGATGGCGGTCCGCGGCGGCTCCCAATGCGGCTACTGCACCCCGGGATTCATCTGCAGCATGGCCGCCGAGTACTACCGGCCCGGCCGCTGCGCGCACGGCCAGGAGGCCGTGGACACCGACCCCGAGCACGGCCCCAACGGCTTCGACCTGCACGCGCTGAGCGGGAACCTGTGCCGCTGCACCGGCTACCGCCCCATCCGCGACGCCGCGTTCGCCGTCGGCACGCCCGTGGGGGACGACCCGCTGGCGCGGCGCCGCGAACAGTCCCCGCCCGAACCGGCGGCCACCGTCTACACCCGCGACGCCAGCACGTTCCTGCGGCCGGGCACCCTGGACGAAACCCTGCGGCTGCTGCGCGAGCGCCCCGACGCGGTCGTGGTCGCCGGCAGCACCGACTGGGGCGTGGAGGTCAACATCCGCTCCCGCCGGGCCGGTTGTGTGATCGCCGTCGACCGGCTGCCCGAACTGCGCGCGCTGGACGTCCGGCCCGGCCACATCGAGATCGGCGCGGCGCGGACCCTCACCGAGATCGAACGCCGCCTCGACGGCAGCGTCCCCCTGCTGGCCGAACTGTTCCCGCAGTTCGCCTCCCGCCTCATCCGCAACAGCGCCACCCTCGGCGGCAACCTGGGCACCGGCTCCCCCATCGGCGACAGCCCGCCGGTGCTGCTCGCGCTGGAGGCGTCGGTGGTCCTCGCCGACGCCGACGGCGAACGCGAAGTCCCCCTCTGCGACTACTTCACCGGCTACCGGCAGAGCGTGCGCCGCCCCGGCGAGCTGATCCGCGCGGTACGCGTCCCGCTGCCGCTGTCACCCGTCACGGCCTTCCACAAGATCGCCAAGCGGCGTTTCGACGACATCTCCAGCGTCGCCGTCGCCTTCGCCCTCGATATCGAGGACGGCATCGTCCGCAAGGCGCGCATCGGCCTGGGCGGCGTCGCCGCCACCCCCATCCGCGCCCTCGCCACCGAGGCGGCCCTGGAGGGCAGGCCCTGGGCGGCGGAGACCGTCGAGGCCGCCGCGCAGGTGCTCGGAGCCCAGGGCACGCCGATGGACGACCACCGGGCCAGCGCCCGCTACCGTTCCGCGATGCTCGCCCAGAGCCTGCTCAAGCTGTACGCCCAGACCACCGAGGCGGTGTCGTCATGAGCCAGTTGTCCCAGCGCCCCGAGAAGGCCGTCGTCGGTCTTCCCCTGCCGCACGAGAGCGCCAACCTGCACGTCACCGGAGCCGCGCTCTACACCGACGACCTGATCCACCGCACCAAGGACGTCCTGCACGCCTACCCGGTCCAGGTCATGAAGGCCCACGGAAGGATCACCGCCCTGCGCACCGGGCCCGCGCTCGCGGTGCCCGGCGTGGTCCGCGTGCTCACCGGCGCCGACGTGCCCGGTGTCAACGACGCCGGGATGAAGCACGACGAACCCCTCTTCCCCGACGTGGTCATGTTCCACGGCCACGCGGTCGCCTGGGTGCTCGGCGAGACCCTGGAGGCGGCCCGGCTCGGTGCGGCGGCCGTCGAGGTGGAACTCGACGAACTTCCCTCCGTGGTCGCCCTGTCGGAGGCCATCGCCGCCGACAGCTTCCACGGCGCCCGGCCCGTGATGCTGGCCGGCGACGTCGACGCCGGATTCGCCGACTCCGCGCACGTGTTCACCGGCGAGTTGCAGTTCTCCGAACAGGAGCACTTCTACCTGGAGACGCACGCGGCGCTGGCCCACGTCGACGAGGCCGAGCAGGTCTTCGTCCAGAGCAGCACCCAGCACCCCTCCGAGACCCAGGAGATCGTCGCGCACGTCCTCGGCCTGCACAGCCACGAGGTGACCGTGCAGTGCCTGCGGATGGGCGGCGGCTTCGGCGGCAAGGAGATGCAGCCGCACGGCTTCGCGGCCGTCGCCGCACTCGGCGCCAAGCTCACCGGCCGGCCCGTCCGCGTACGGCTCAACCGGACGCAGGACCTGACCATGTCCGGCAAGCGGCACGGCTTCCACGCCACCTGGAAGATCGGCTTCGACGCCGAGGGCCGCATCCAGGCCCTCGACGCCACCCTGACCGCCGACGGCGGCTGGAGCCTGGACCTCTCCGAGCCGGTGGTCGCCCGCGCGCTCTGCCACATCGACAACACCTACTGGATCCCCAACGCGCGCATCGCCGGCCGCATCGCCCGCACCAACAAGGTCTCCAACACCGCCTTCCGCGGCTTCGGCGGACCGCAGGGCATGCTGGTGATCGAGGACATCATGGGCCGGTGCGCACCCCTGCTCGGGCTGGACCCGATGGAGCTGCGGGAGCGCAACTTCTACCGCGAGGGCCAGCACACGCCCTACGGGCAGCCGGTCTCCCAGCCCGAACGGATCTCCGCCGTCTGGGAAGAGGTCAAGCAGAACGGGCGCCTCGCCGACCGGCGGCGCGAGATCGAGGCCTTCAACGCCGCGCACCCCCACACCAAGCGGGCCCTCGCGATCACCGGCATCAAGTTCGGCATCTCGTTCAACCTCACCGCCTTCAACCAGGGCGGCGCGCTGGTGCTGATCTACAAGGACGGCTCCGTCCTGATCAACCACGGCGGCACCGAGATGGGCCAGGGCCTGCACACCAAGATGCTCCAGGTCGCCGCCACCACGCTGGGCATCCCGCTGCACAAGGTACGGCTGGCGCCCACCCGCACCGACAAGGTGCCCAACACCTCCGCCACCGCCGCCAGCGCCGGGGCCGACCTCAACGGCGCGGCGGTCAAGAACGCCTGCGAACAGCTGCGCGAGCGGCTGCTGCGGGTGGCCGGGACCCACCTGGGCGCGAACGCCTCCGACGTGCGCATCGTCGAGGGCGTCGCCCGCGTCCTCGGCGACGACCGGGAGCTGGCCTGGGACGACCTGGTGCGCACCGCCTACCTCCAGCGCGTCCAGCTGTCGGCGGCCGGCTTCTACCGCACCGAAGGGCTGCACTGGGACGCGAAGGCCTTCCGGGGCTCGCCGTTCAAGTACTTCGCCCACGGCGCCGCCGCCACCGAGGTGGAGGTGGACGGCTTCACCGGCGCCTACCGCGTCCGGCGCGTGGACATCGTCCACGACGTCGGCGACAGCCTCTCCCCGATGATCGACATCGGTCAGGTCGAGGGCGGCTTCGTCCAGGGCGCGGGCTGGCTCACGCTGGAGGACATGCGCTGGGACACCGGCGACGGCCCGCACCGCGGCCGGCTGCTGACCCAGGCCGCGAGCACCTACAAGCTGCCGAGCTTCTCGGAGATGCCCGAGGAGTTCAACGTCACGCTGCTGAAGAACGCCACCGAGGAGGGAGCGGTCTACGGCTCGAAGGCGGTCGGCGAACCCCCGCTGATGCTGGCTTTCTCGGTACGGGAGGCGCTGCGGCAGGCGGCGGCCGCCTTCGGGCCGGCCGGAGCCAGTGTGGAACTGGCCTCGCCCGCCACGCCGGAGGCCGTCTACTGGGCGATCGAGGCGGCCCGCGGCGCCGCCGAACCCCTCACCGGTACCAGCGCGTTGAGTCATGCCTGACATGACCTGGGTGGCCGCGGTCGCGCGGTTGCGGGCGCGCCGGGAACCCGGCGTGCTCGTGACCGTCGCGACCGTGCGCGGCCACGCGCCCCGCCGGGCCGGCGCCAAACTCGTCGTGGCACGGACCGAGACCTGGGGCTCGATCGGCGGCGGCAACATCGAGGCCGTCGCCATCGACCGGGCCCGCGAGGTGATCGCCGATCCCGGCGCGGAGCCGGAACTGATGGAGTTCGCCCTCAACGACAAGGTCACCGGCCCGCACGGCGTGCAGTGCTGCGGCGGAGCCGTCAGCATCCTGCTCGAACCGCTGCCCGTGGTCCCGGCGGTGGCGGTCTTCGGCGTCGGGCACGTCGGGCTCGAACTGGCCCGCATCCTGGCCCGCTTCGACCTCGACCTGCACCTGGTCGACACCCGCCCCGGCCAGCTCACCGACGAACGCCTCGCCGTCCTCGCGGACGCGGTGGCGCAGGTCCACGTCCACCACGTCCCCCTGCTCCCGGAGGAGGTGCTCGCGGAACTAGCACCCGGCACCCACGTGCTGATCATGACGCACGACCACGCCGAGGACGCCGCCCTGTGCGACGCCGCCCTGCGCACGCCCGGTCTGGGCACGATCGGACTGATCGGCTCGGCCGCCAAATGGACCCGCTTCCGCCACCGCCTGTCCACCGAGGGCGGCCACGACGAGGAGACCATCGACCGCATCAAGACCCCGATCGGCATGACCGGGATCACCGGCAAGGAACCGGCCGCGATCGCGGTCGGCGTCGCCGCCGACCTCCTGCACACCTTCGAACGCGACCGGACCTGAGGCACGGACCTGAGGCACCGGCCGCTCCCTCGGCTCCGCCCCGGGCCGGGCTGAAATCCTTCTCCGCCACGCGGGCACGGGGATACAGTCCGGCCAGGGCCGGACCGGGACCAGGGGGAGACCGACGTGTTGGAGATCATGGCGCTCAGCGCGCTCACCGCGTTCCTCACCGCGGTGGCCAACGGTGCCGCCGGCGAGATGGGCAAACAACTGCTGGTGTCGACCGGGGCGCTGACGCGCCGCACCCTCGGCCGGGAGACGCCGCTGCCGCGCACACCGCAGGAGCGGGAGAGCCTCGCGGCCCAGCTGTACGCGCGCATGGAACGGGACCCGCGGCAGTCCCGGGCCTGGGCGGCCCTGGCCGGCGGCCTCCCCGAGCAGCCCGGGCAGCTGCTCGGCGGGGTCCTGCCGCCCGCGCCGCACGACTTCGTCAACCAGAGCACCGCCCTGCGAGGCCTCCGCCGGGAGGCCACCCGCAAGGCGTCCGGCCGCCCCCGGGTGGCCCTGCTGTCCGGGCCCCCGGGAATCGGCACCACCTCGCTGGCCCTGCGCCTGGGCGCGACCCTGCAGGACCGGTTCCCCGACGGCCGGTTCTACGTCGACCTGCGGGACGGCGCGGGGGAGGAGGGGCCCGCTCCGTCCGCGGTACTGCTGAGGCTGCTGCGGGAGATGGGCGTGGCACCCGACGGGATGCCGCCCACCGAGGCGGGACGCGAACGGCTCTACCGGCAGCTCACCGAGGGGCGCAGGGTCCTGGTGGTGGTCGACCACGCGACCTCCGCCGCGCAGGTGCGGGGCCTGGTCCCGTCGGCCCCCGAGGTGTTCCTCCTCGTCGTCGTCTCGGGACGGCCCTTCCTGCTGGAGGCGCAACGGGTGGCGGCCGCCCCGCTGCCCGACCGCCACGCCGTGCGGATCGTCCGGAGCACCGCGGGGCCGGAGGCCTACCCGCGCATCGAACCCCGGGTCAAGGAACTGCTGGAGGAGTGCGCGGGCAACGCGCTGGCGCTCCGCTCCCGGACGGTCGGCCTGACGATGGAGACCGCCGAGACGGCCGGGCCCCCCGGGGGCACGGTGTGGACGGGCGGCCCGTGGGGCGCGGACCCCCTGGCCGGCGCGGTCCGCCGGGCCTGCGCCGGTCTGCGGCCCGAGACCGCGCGCCTGTGCCGGCTCATCGCACTGGCCGCACTGCCCGCGGTCGACGCGGAGCTGGCCGCCGCCGCCGCGGACGTCACGCCCGCCGAGGCGGCCCGGATGCTCGGCGAAGCGGCGGAAGCCCGGCTGGCGGACGCGCTGGGCGACGGCCGCTACCGCCTGCGCCCCCGGGTACGGCGCCACCTCGCGGACGCCGCCGGACCGGAACACGGGATCCCCGCCTGCGCCGCGGCCGTACGCCGGACGCTCGACGCCCTGCTCACCCGCGTCCTGCACGCCGCGCACGCCGCCCTGCCGCAGAGCTGGCGCACGGAACCCGCCCCCGGGGGCGGCGCACCCCGCCACGGCGAGGCCGAGGGCGTGGCCGTGCTGGCCGCCGAAGTGGGCAACGTGACGCGGGCCGTGTCCGTGGCCGACGAGTACGGGCACACGGCGACGGCCTGGCGGCTGGCCCGCGCACTGTGGCCGCTCCAGCTGAAGGCCGGGTACTGGGACGAGGTGCTCCCGGCCCTGCACCTCGCCGTCCGCAGCGCCGCGGAACACGCCGCCGATCCGCGGACCGCGGGCGCCCTCCGGTTCCAGCTCGCCCACTGCCTGGGCGAACTGGGCCGCGCGGAGGAGGCGCAGGCGGCGGCCCGGGCCGCCGTGGAGAGCGAACACGCGGCCGGACACCTGCGGGGCGAGGCGTCCGCCGTGGAACTGCTGGGCCTGCTGGACCTCCAGCAGTGGCGCTGGCGGGCGGCGTACGAACGGTTCACCGAGTCCGCGGGCCTCTACCGGCAGATCAGTTCCGGCCAAGAAGGCGCGGAGGACCTGCCCCGGGCCCTCGCCCTGTCCGCACGGCACCGGGGAAGGGCCCTGCGGGGCCTGGGGGAACTGGACGAGGCACAGCGGCTCCTGGAGTCGGCGGCGGAGTTCTTCGGGACGCGGGGCGAGGCCTACAACCGGGCCCGCGCGCTGACGGACCTCGCGGAGACCCTGCACGACGCCGGACACAACGCCGCCGCCCTGACGCGGATCGGGGAGGCGGAGCGGCTCCTGCCGCCGCAGGCCGTACCGCACCTGCAGTACCTCGCCGCCCTCCGGCTGCGCTGCGAGGTCGCCGCAGGCTAGGGTCTGCCGTCCCAGACCCTCCCCCCGGCGTCAAACGCCGGCGAGGCCGGGCAGCCCGTCCGGGGCCGGGAGCCGCTCCACCCGCACCGGGTGGCGGGACCCCGCGACCCGGACCCCGAGCACCGCGGACGGGCCGCCGGGCGCGCCCCGGCCGCCCGCCGCCAGCCACGCGTACAGGGCGGAGGCGTACGCCGCCGGGTCCGCGTCCGCCCCCGGAGCGGCGGTCAGCCGGAAGCTCCCGTGCGCCCGCGTCCGCACCACGCAGCCGTCCGGGCCGGTGACGAACACCGCCGCCGCGCAGCGTCCGTGACGGTCCAGCACCTCGGCGGTCCAACGCTCCGGGCCGCCCAGCCGGGGATCGCCGGGGTCCCCCTCCCGGATGATCACGTCCGCCAGTTCCAGCACGCCCGGGTCCCGGGTGTCCTCGTGCACGGCGAGGTGGACCTCGCCGTCCGCCCCGTACGGCACCTCGGCGCACCGTTCGACGAGCACCTCCGCCCCGTCGGCGACCGTCCGCACCCGCAGCGGAGCCGTCCGCAGGGGCGGCGTGTACGGGGGCAGCGGCAGCGGCTCCAGCAGCGGAGGGGAGGCGGGTTCGGGCAGGTCGAGCAGCCGGTAGAAGTGCCGGCGCAGCAGTGCCGCCGAGGCCCCGGGCGCGGAGGTCACGTACCGCGCCGGACCGGGGTCGGGGCGGTGCGCCGTGATCAGGGCCTCGAACTGCTCCCGCAGCGGGAGGGATACGTCCAGCCGCGGAGCCCGGGCCGTGAACCGGGCGAGCGGCGCCTCCGGGTCCAGCCGGCCCTCGCCGTCGGCGGCCAGCAGTACGGGGGTGCCGAGGGCGGCGGCGTAGTAGGTGACGGCACCGAAGTCCCCCAGGACCGCGTCGGCCGCGAGGAGCGCCTGCCGCCAGGAGTGGACGGGGTCGACCAGGGTCAGCCCGGCCCGGCGGGCCCGGTCCAGCCAGGCGCGGACCTGCCCCGGACCGTGCCCGTACCAGATGTTCGGGTGGAGGACGGCCGCCAGCCGGTAGTCGTCGGCGGGCAGTTCGGCGGCGAGGCGGGGGAGCAGGGCGGGCAGCAGGTCCAGCCCGCCGCCGTCGCCGAAGAGGCCCTCGGGGTTCCAGGTCGAGTTCAGGACGAGGAGCCGCTGGCCCCGGCGCACGCCCAGGGCCCGCCGGAAGCGCTCACGGTAGGGGCGGGCGTCCAGCATCCGGTCGAAGCACGGGTCCCCGGCGAGCACGGCGGTGTGCACGGCCTCCGGGCACGCCCTGCGCAGCCGGTCCAGCTGTTCGGGGTGGGACAGCACGAGTCCGTCGACGAAGGGCCGTCCGCCCGGGAGGAGCCACTCCGCCGACAGCCCGAACGTCGGCTCCCGGCTCCCGGCTCCCGGCTCCCGGCTCCCGGCTCCCGGCTCCCGGCTCCCGGCTCCCGGCTGCGGCGAGCTTTTTAGTATAACCGACCCCGTGGGAAAGGACGCTCAACTTCCCCCGTATGTCATGGAGTTCGCCTCCGAAGCTGGCCGAGACCGCCAGATCCACCGGCGTGGACAGCGCCTGCTCCCAGGGCAGGACGGGAAGGCCCGTGTCGGCGAACAGTTCGCCGATCCCGCCCTGGTACGCCGACGACCCCGTGCACGTCACGAGCAGCTGGACCCGGAAGTCGTCGTGGAACAGGGGCAGCACGTCCAGCAGGCGGCCGGCCGAGGTCACGTTGTGCACCACGAGCAGCACGTTCCGGTCGGCCCGCCGGCTCGCCCACCGCTCGGCGCCCTCGCCCACCGGCACCCGTACCGCCCGGGGCTGGACTCCCCGCATCCGCCGCCTCCTCACCGTCCGCGTCTGGAACGATCACCTTAACGACGCGCCGGCGGCCGGGCCCCCGGATCCGGGTGGGCGGGTCAGCGGTAGTCGTCGGCGGAGGCGTCCTTCCCGCCGTAGACCACCTCCTCGAAGTAGGCCATGGCGTCCGGGCGGCTGCCGTCGGTGTCGGTGACGCCGTAGGCGCGGGCGAGCTCACCGCTGGAGGTGGACCGGCCGTTCCAGCGGGCGGCCCGGCCGGGGTCGGCGGCGAGTGCTGCGACCGCGCGGGCCAGGAACTGCGGGGACTCGGCGATCGCGAAGTGCGGCTCCCGGGCCACGGCCTCGCGCCAGGTCTCCTCGGTGACGCCGAAGGCGGCGAGCATCTGCTCGGAGCGCAGGAACCCCGGGGTGACGGCGACCGCCGTCCCGCCGAACTCCTTCAGCTCCTCGCCCAGCCCGAACGCCATCCGGATCGGGGCGTTCTTCGCCAGGTCGTAGTACATGTTCTCGCGGTAACGCCGGTTGAACTCGGCGGTGCCGTCGGTGACCTCCACGTGCAGTGGTGCGTCGGAGCGGATCAGCAGCGGCAGCAGCAGTGCCGCGGTGATCACGTGCGAGCGGACGCCGAGCTCCAGGATCCGCAGCCCGTCGGAGAGCGGGGTCTCCCAGCTCTTCTTCCCGAAGACCGAGCCGACGAGCAGGTGCTCGCCGCCCCAGAGGTCGTTGATCAGGATGTCCAGGCGGCCCTGTTCGCGGTCGACCCGCTCGGCCAGTGCCCGTACCCGGTCGGGGTCGAGGTGGTCGGTGGGGACGGCGATCCCGGTGCCGCCGGCGGCGGTGACCAGCTCCGCGGTCTCCTCGATGGTCTCGGTGGTCCGGCCGACCTCGCTGACGCGGCTCCGGGTGGTGCGGCCAGTGACGTAGACGGTGGCCCCGGCCCGTCCGAGCTCGACGGCCTGGGCCCGGCCGGCCCCCCGGGTGGCGCCGGCGACGAGGGCGATGCGGCCGGTGAGCGGCCTGGCGTTCGTGTCCATGCACCCATCCTGGACGCCGATGGTGACGGTCCGCGTCACCATTTCCCGTTCCCTGGTGGATGCAGGCCGCCGTTCGTTCAGTTCTTGACCAGGAGGCCGCGGCTGCGCAGTACCCAGCGTTCGGCCGGGCTGAAGATGAGCAGGTCGATGGCGATGCCGACGATGAGGATCA
>NZ_JBEZWL010000092.1:0-29536 GCF_040648015.1 Streptomyces sp. NPDC029216
GGCGCGGACGCCCGCCCCGGCGGCCCCCGCCCCGTCACAGGCCGCGCCCGCCGCGGCCGGCTCCGCCGCGCCCTCCGCCGAGATGGCGGCCGGCGCCGGCCAGGTGCAGGCGATGTGGCCCGGCGTGCTGGAGGCCGTCAAGAACCGCCGCCGCTTCACCTGGATCCTGCTCAGCCAGAACGCCCAGGTCACCGGCTTCGACGGAACCACCCTCCAGCTCGGCTTCCCCAACGCCGGAGCCCGCGACAACTTCGCGAGCAGCGGCAGCGAGGACGTCCTCAAGGCGGTGCTCGCCGAGCAGTTCCAGGTCCACTGGAAGATCGACGCCGTGGTCGGCGGCGGCGGCCCCGCCCCGTCGGCGGCGCCCTCGTACGGGGCCCCCTCGGCCCCCGCCTACAGCCCGCCCCCGGCGCCCGCGTACAGCCCGCCGCCCCAGCAGGCCCCCGCACCGCAGCAGCCGTCGCCGCAGCCCCCGCCCCCGCAGGCGGCCCCCGCGCCGCAGCCGCCCGCAGCACAGGCACCCCCGCCGGTGGCCCCCGAGGACGACGTGGCCGAGGCCGACGACCCCGACCTCGTCGACAACGCCCTGACCGGGCACGACCTGATCGTGCGCGAGCTCGGAGCGACCGTTGTGGAGGAATACACGAACGAGTAGGCCCCCGCTGTTGGGGTGGCCGCACGAAACCGGCCACGCCGTCCGGGCTACCCTGGGCGGCGTGAAGGTCCTCGTCATCGGCGGCGGCGCCCGCGAACACGCCCTGTGCCGCTCTCTGTCCCTCGACCCCGACGTCTCCGCGCTGTACTGCGCCCCCGGCAACGCCGGCATCGCCGAGGTGGCGGAGCTGCGCCCGGTCGACGCCCTCGACGGCGCCGCGGTCGCCGCGCTCGCCGGCGAACTCGGCGCCGACCTGGTCGTCGTCGGCCCGGAGGCGCCCCTCGTCGCCGGGGTCGGCGACGCCGTCCGCGCGGCCGGCATCCCCGTCTTCGGCCCGTCCGGCGAGGCGGCGCAGCTGGAGGGCTCCAAGGCCTTCGCCAAGGACGTGATGGCCGCGGCCGGGGTCCCCACCGCGCGCAGCTACGTCTGCACCACCGCGGAGGAGGTCGACGCGGCCCTCGACGCCTTCGGCGCCCCCTACGTGGTCAAGGACGACGGTCTCGCCGCCGGCAAGGGCGTCGTGGTCACCGAGGACCGCGAGGCCGCCCGCGCGCACGCCGCCGGCTGCGACCGCGTCGTCATCGAGGAGTACCTCGACGGCCCCGAGGTCTCCCTCTTCGCCATCACCGACGGCGTCACCGTGCTGCCGCTGCAGCCCGCGCAGGACTTCAAGCGCGCGCTCGACGGCGACGAGGGCCCCAACACCGGCGGCATGGGCGCGTACTCGCCGCTCCCGTGGGCCGACCCGAAGCTGGTCGACGAGGTCCTGGAGACCGTCCTCCAGCCGACCGTGGACGAGCTCCGCCACCGCGGCACCCCCTTCTCCGGGCTGCTGTACGCCGGGCTGGCCCTCACCAGCCGCGGCACCCGGGTGATCGAGTTCAACGCCCGCTTCGGCGACCCCGAGACCCAGGTGGTGCTCGCCCGGCTGCGCACCCCCCTCTCCGGCGTGCTGCTGGGCGCCGCGAACGGCACCCTGGGTGCCCTGCCGCCGCTGAGCTGGCGCGACGAGGCGGCCGTCACGGTGGTCATCGCCTCGCACAACTACCCCGGTACCCCGCGCACCGGCGACCCGATCGAGGGCCTCGACGAGGTGGCCGCCGAAGACGGCCCCGAGGCGTACGTGCTGCACGCCGGGACCCGGCGCGAGGGCGACGCCGTCGTCAGCGCGGGCGGCCGCGTGCTGTCGGTGACGGCGACCGGCTCCGACCTGGCGCAGGCGCGCGAGCGGGCGTATAAGGCCGTCGCGCGGATCCGGCTCGACGGTGCGCAGCACCGGACGGACATCGCCGCGAAGGCCGCCGAGGGCCGCTGACCAGCAGGGCTGTGAGCACCGCGGGCCCGGGGCGCGACAGCGCGCACCGGGCCCGCGCGTGCGCCCGCGTGCGCCTGCCTCCAGCGGCGCTCCAGCGCATCCACCTTTGCCCAAAGCCATTCCATCGGGTGATGGTCCCCTCGTCCGCCTGACGGCCGCCCGCGCCCCAACTAGGGTGCGGCGCAAGCATTCCGGCACATGGCCCACCGGCATTGCGATGTCAGTGGCGGGTGTCACAGTGGGGGAGTGAGCAAAGCCGCCGCAGGGCAGAGGGGGTGAGGTCCGGCCGTGTCCGGAACCGGTTCGATCGCAGAAGTGGGCGCGCCGTCCGCGCGCTCCCGGGCCCTCGCCGTGCTGCGGGTCCGCAGCCGGGCGCTGGCCGCCGTGCTGCTGCCCGCCGCCCTCGCGGTGGTGCTGGTCACCGCCCGGATGACGGGCCGGCTGGCCGGCGACCCCTGGCCGGCCGTGACCCTGGCCGTCTGCGCGGTGGCCGCGCTGGTGCTGCTGGCGGGCGGGATCTTCGGTGCCGTGGTGCTGCGGGCGAGCCCCGCCGTGACGCCCACCGTGCCGCTGCCCGAGGCCGCAGCGCCCGACCTGTACCGGCTCGTACGGGACCTGGCCGACCGGATGGACGTACCCGCGCCCTCCGCGATAGCCCTGACGCCGGACTGCGACAGCTGGCTGGAGGACCGCAGCCATGCGGCGCACCGCCGGCGTCTCGCCCGGACGTCCGGAGGCATATCCGGACCGGCGGGCCCGGAGTCGGAGCCCGGCGCGGCCCCCGTGCTGGTGATCGGCTCGCCGTTCCTGTGGTGGATGCGGGTCGCGGAGCTACGGGCCCTCCTCGCGCCCGTCGTCGCCGGTACGGGCCCCTCCGCGCACCCGGACATAGCCGACGCGCGGGGCTTCGTACGGGGCCTCGACGCCGCGGTGGACGTCGGCGGCCGGCCCGGCCTGGGCTGGATCGCCGCCCCCGCCCGGCTGCTGCTGCGGCTGTGCGGGGCGGACGCCGCCGAGATGGAGCGCGGGGTGGCCGCGGCCGCCTCCGAGCGTGCACAGGGTGTGGACCACGGGATGCGCACGGTCGCCCAGGAGCAGGTCGGCCTGGCCTACGCGGGCTGGGACCGGCTGCTGACCCGGGTCGCGCTGCCCGCCTGGCGGATGGGCCGCTGGCCCGCGCACCTCGACGCGGGGGTGGTCTCCGCCCTGACCGAGCTGTCGCGGCGCGACCGGCTGGCGGAAGGCTTCACCTCACGGCTCGGTGAGCGCCCGGCCTGCGATCTGCTGGAGCAGCCCGGGGTGATCGACGAGGCCGCCTCGCTGCTGGCGGCCCGGCTCTTCCACGGCGGTCCGGCCGAGGCCGGGCCGGACTGGTCGCCGGTGGACTGGGCGACGTACCCGGAGGAGGTCGTGGACCGCAAGTGGCGTACGGAGGCGGCCCGCCTCCACGCGGCCATCGACGCCCTCTCCACCCCACAGGGCCTGGAACCCCCGACGGCCTCCGGCACCGACGCCGCGGAGGAACGCGCCGCCCAGGGCCCGGCCCTCCACGAACCCTCGGCCCGCACGGCCACCGCCCCCACCCCCGGCCGGCCCGGCGCCCCGACGGAGTCCCGCACGGCCCGGCAGGACCCGGGGGCCCGTCTGGCCGCCGCCACGGCGGCCGGAGTCGCCCAGGGCCTCCTGGCCGAGTCCGGCACGGCCCGGCAGGAGCCGGGGGCCCGGCCGGCCATCGCCACCGGGACCGCCGCCGCCCGCCCGGATGCCGAGGGCGATGCAGCCGGCCCCGCGGACGCCCCGGCCGGATACGACGCCTTCGGCGGGCCGACCCTGGAGCGGGTGCTCGGCTACCTCACGGACCCCGCCGGGGACGGCGCCGCCGGGGAGGCCCTCGCCGGGCGGCTCAGCGGGGTCCTCGCGCGGGAGGAACGTACCGCCGGAGCCCGTACGGCGGGCACCGGCGGCCGCTCCCGGGGCGCCGACACCCTCCCCCTGTTCCCGCTCCAGCCCCCGCGCAGCGGCCGGGACCTGCTCGCCGACCACGTCACCGCCCTGGTCTGCTGCGCGGCCGTGGACTCGGCCGGAGCCGGCCCGGGCCTGGACTGGCTGGACGGCCCCGTGCTGCTGGTCGGCGGCGAGCGCCGGGCGGACCTGGCCCCCCGCGTGCTCTCCCTCGTCGAGGACGGCGACCCGGAACCCCTCCGCGACTGGCTCGCGGAGCTGGGCGTCCGCCCGGACAAGCCCGTCCGCCTCGTCTGAGCGCCCCCCTGGCCCCTGCCCGGCCCCGCCCGGCCAAGGCGACGGCCCCGCGCGGCCCCCGCCCGGCCACAGCGCCACCCCGCGGGCCACCCCGGCCGCCACCCCGCCGCGCCACCCGAAGCGGCACCCCACGTTCCGTTCCCGTCAATTCACGACGAACGGTGACGGAGTGAGTGCGTTATGTGATGTGCTGGGACCGGTCGCGACGAGGGTGTCCGAAACCCGCCTCGCGCCACCGAGTCGAGAACGCGTTCGGGGGAGCGAGGGAGGGGAGCGGAATGGGTGCGGACCAGATCCGGCGGTGGGAGTCAGGTGCGCTCGCGCACGCGGTGAACGACCCCTTCGGCCAGGGCCCGCTGCCCTGGTTCCGGGGCAGTGAGCTCTACTTCGACGACACCGGCCAGGTCGTCCCCTGGTACGTGGACCCGGCCCTGGCCCCCGGCCAGGCCCCCCCGGCCCGCGGCGGCGGCCCCCGGACCGCCGACGACGTGCACCGCCAGATCAAGGGCTTCACCTCCACCGGAGCCGTCGCCCCCGGCGAGGCCATCGACTTCCACATCACCGTCGACCCGCCCCAGCAGTTCCAGGTCGACGTCTACCGCATCGGCCACTACGGCGGGGACGGTGCCTCCAAGATCACCACCAGCCCCCGGCTGTCCGGCATCGTCCAGCCGCCCCCGCTCACCGCCGACCGCACCGTCTCCTGCCACCACTGGTGGCAGTCCTGGCGGCTCCAGGTCCCCTCGTACTGGAGCATCGGCGCCTACGTGGCCGTCCTGACCACCGCCGACGGCTACCGCTCCCACATCCCCTTCACGGTCCGCGACGACCACCGCGCGGACCTCCTCCTGCTGCTGCCCGACATCACCTGGCAGGCCTACAACCTCTACCCCGAGGACGGCCGCACCGGCGCCAGCCTCTACCACGCCTGGGACGAGGAGGGCAGGCTGCTCGGCGAGCAGGACGCCGCCATCACCGTCTCCTTCGACCGCCCCTACGCCGGCGCCGGCCTGCCCCTGCACGTCGGCCACGCCTACGACTTCATCCGCTGGGCCGAGCGCTACGGCTACGACCTCGCCTACGCCGACACCCGCGACCTGCACGCCGGCCGCGTCGACCCCACCCGCTACCGGGGCCTGGTCTTCCCCGGCCACGACGAGTACTGGTCGCTCCCCATGCGCCGCACCGCCGAGCGCGCCCGCGACCACGGCACCTCGCTGGTCTTCCTCTCCGCCAACACCATGTACTGGCAGGTCGAGCTGGCCCCCTCCCCGTCCGGGGTCCCCGACCGGCTCCTGACCTGCCGAAAACGCCGCGGCCCCGGCCGCCCCAGCCTGTGGCGCGAGGTCGACCGCCCGGAACAGCAGCTGCTCGGCATCCAGTACGCGGGGCGGGTCCCGGAACCCGCGCCCCTGATCGTGCGCAATGCCACGCACTGGCTCTGGGACTCCACCGGCGCCGCCGAGAACGACGAGCTCGACGGGATGGTGGCCGGCGAAGCCGACCGGTACTTCCCGCGCACCCAGCTCCCCGAGCACCAGGACCGGATCCTGCTCGCCCACTCCCCGTACCTCGACGGCGAGGGCGCCAAGCGCCACCAGGAGACCTCCCTCTACCGGGCCCCCAGCGGGGCCCTCGTCTTCGCCTCCGGCACCTTCGCCTGGTCCCCCGCCCTGGACCGCCCCGGCCACGTGGACGAACGGATCCAGCGGGCCACGGCCAACCTCCTCGACCGCATCTGCAAACGCGACTGACACACCCCCTGACCGGGGCACGGCACCCCGTGCGGGAGAATGGGCCCGCGCTCGTACAGAACCACAGGGAGACCCCGTGTCCGGATTCGTCGAAAAGCCCGAGCCGGTTCAGGTGCCCGGCCTCGTCCACCTCCACACCGGCAAGGTGCGCGACCTCTACCGCGACGAGGACGGCCGGCTCGTCATGGTCGCCAGCGACCGGATGTCCGCCTTCGACTGGGTGCTGCCCACCGAGATCCCGGAGAAGGGCCGCGTCCTGACGCAGCTCTCCCTGTGGTGGTTCGACCAGCTCGCGGACCTGGCCCCGAACCACGTCATCAGCACCGACCTGCCCGCCGGCGCCCCCGCCGACTGGGCGGGCCGCACGCTGGTCTGCCAGAGCCTCGACATGGTCCCCGTCGAGTGCGTGGCCCGCGGCTACCTGACCGGCTCCGGCCTCGCCGAGTACGAGGAGAGCCGCACGGTCTGCGGACTCGCCCTTCCCGAGGGCCTGGTCGACGGCTCCGAGCTGCCCGCCCCGATCTTCACCCCGGCGGCCAAGGCCGAGGTCGGCGAGCACGACGAGAACGTCTCCTACGAGGAGGTCGCGCGCACCACCGGCGCCGAGACGGCGGCACTGCTGCGCCAGACCACCCTGGCCGTGTACGGGCGCGCCCGGGACATCGCCCGCGAGCGGGGCATCATCCTCGCGGACACCAAGTTCGAGTTCGGCTTCGACAAGGACGGCGCCCTGGTCCTCGCGGACGAGGTCCTCACCCCGGACTCCTCCCGCTTCTGGCCCGCCGACCAGTGGCAGCCGGGCCGCACGCAGCCGTCGTTCGACAAGCAGTTCGTCCGCAACTGGCTGACGTCCCCGGCCTCCGGCTGGGACAAGAACGGCGAGACCCCGCCGCCGTCGCTGCCGCAGGAGGTCGCGGAGCAGACCTCGGCCAAGTACATCGAGGCCTACGAGCGCCTCACCGGCCAGAGCTGGACCTGACCAACCCGCCCCTGCCCGGGCCCCCGACCGGGGCCCGGGCAGGGCCCGGCCACAGGGGCCGGGAAACGAAGAAGCCCCCGACCTGTGGCCGGGGGCTTCTTGCGCTGAGCGGACAACGCGACTCGAACGCGCGACATCCACCTTGGCAAGGTGGTGCTCTACCAACTGAGCTATGTCCGCCTGTGCGCCGTAGCGCGATGCCTACTATACCCAACCTCGCGACCGTGCGAGACGGACCGCCGTATGCCGGTTCTCCGCGCCCAGTTTCGTCGCCGCCGAGGACAGGTAGTTCCGTACGGTCCCCGGCGACAGCGAGGCCCGTTCCGCGATCTCCGCCACGGGCGCCCCGTCGGCCGCGAGTTCCAGCACCTCCGCCTCGCGGACCGTCAGCGGGGAGTCCCCCGCGCTGATCGCGTCGGCCGCCAACTCCGGGTCCACGTAACGGCCTCCGGCGTGCACGGTCCGGATCAGCTCGGCCAGCCGCTGCGCCGACACCGTCTTCGGCGCGAAAGCCCGCACCCCCGCCGCCAGGGCCCGCTTCAGGTGGCCGGGACGGCCGTGACTGGTCACGATCATGACCTTGCAGTCGGGGAGGTCGGACCGCAGCGATGTGGCCACGCTCACACCGTCCGCCCCCGGCATCTGGAGGTCCAGCACCGCCACGTCCGGCCGGTGCGCCCGTGCCATGGCGAGGGCCTCCGGCCCGGAGGCCGCCTCGGCGACGACCATCAGGTCGTCCTCCAGACCCAGCAGGGCGGCCAGGGCCCCCCGGATCAGGTGCTCGTCATCGGCCAGCAGTACCCGTACGGGGCTCACGCCCGCACCTCCACTTCTCGTGCGTCCAGGGGTATCTCGGCCCGCAGCCGGAACCGGCCGCCCTCCGCCGGCCCCGCCTGCAGGGTCCCGGCCACCGCCGCGAGCCGCTCCCGCAGCCCCGCGAGTCCGGATCCGGGCGGCCCGGCGGGGGCATCGGGCACCCCGTCGTTCTCCACCAGCAGCGTCAGGGTCCCCGGCACCTCCCGGTCCGTCAGCCGGATCAGGCAGCTGCGCGCGTCACCGTGCCGCAGTACGTTCGTCGTCGCCTCCCGGACCACCCAGCCCAGCGCCGACTGCACCTCGCCCGGCAGCTCCCGCCCGGCCGTCGCGAACTCGACCCGGCAGTCCATCCCGGCGGCGCTGAGCACCCCGCGCGCACCCTCCAGCTCCACGCCCAGGTCCGCTTCCCGGTAGCCGCGCACGACGTCGCGCACCTCCTTCTGCGACTCCCGCGCGATCCGCTGGACCTCGATCATCTGGTCCACGGCCTCGGGGCGTTCGCGCCGCGCCAGCTGCACCGCCAGCTCGCTCTTGAGGGCGATGACGGCCAGGTTGCGGCCCATCACGTCGTGCAGGTCCCGCCCGAACCGCAGCCGTTCCTCCGCGACGGCCAGCCGGGCCTGGATCTCCCGGGCGTGGTCGAGCTCGTAGACGGTGCGCAGCAGCCATCCGGAGAACCCATAGGCCAGGGTCATGAACAGGCCGCTCATCAGGACTCCGACCGCGTAGCCGACGACCTCGCCCAGGGGCAGGCCGAGGGCGGCCGTGGCGGCGGACGCGGCGACCGTCGTGCCCGGGGCGAGGTACCGCATGCGCCGGACCCCTTTCAGGCACAGCACCGCCGATCCCGTGGCGAAGCAGCTCATGCCGATCACCAGGGACGGGGCCACCGACATGTCGACGTGCCCGGTCTTGCGCAGGGCTAGGGCGGCGAGGCCCCCGACGGCCGTCGCGATCGCCGTGGCCACCGCGAGCCGCACCGGACGTGCCCGGCGCCCCAGTTGCCAGTCCAACGCCCTGGAGGAGAGGAACGCGACCAGCACGGCGTGCGCGCACAGCGCCAGGAAGAGGACCACGGACACGGGACGTGATGACTCCCTCATCGCCGCCGAACCGACCAGGGGCAACCCGAACGACATGATCTCGATCAGTACGAAGAAGTGGAACGAGCAGCGCGTGTACAGCTCCACCTTCCCCGCACTGCTGCGGTTCTTCCACCACCCGGTCAGCTTTGACACGGCCCGTCCCCCCGATGTTCGTTCTAGCGGCGCGGTTCCCAGCGGAACCACTTCTGAACAGCAAACACGGTGATCATCACCCAGGCCAGCGTGGTGAGCGCGGCCCCCAGCAGGTCGTACGCCGACGCGCCGCCGCTCCAGCCGGCCCGCACCAGTGCCATCACCCCGCTGAGCGGCAGCAGTTCGCACACCGAGGCCATCGTGTCCGGCAGCGCGTCCGGGGCCGCGAAGAGCCCCGAGCCGAACGCCGTCACCAGGAACAGCGGCAGCGTCGTCAGCCCCGCGGTCTCCACGTTGCGGGTGAACGCGCTGGTCAGCGCGGCCAGTCCGGCGAGCAGCGGCAGCGCGGCGAGGACCCCCGCCAGCAGCAGCGCCGGGTTCTCCGGCATCGGCGCGCCGAGCACCGCGCCCCCGGCGGCCGTGAGGACGGCGACCTGGGCGAGGGCGATCACGGCCGAGGGGAGTGCGGTCCCGGCGAGGATCTCCACGTCCCCCGCCTCGCCCGTGCGCAGCCGCTTCAGCACGAGTTCCTCGCGGCGGGCGACGTAGGCGGAGACCAGGTTCATGTAGACGACGAGGAGCAGCACCATCCCGGTGCCCCCGGTGAGGGTGGCCGCGGCGACGGCGGCCGCGGTGTCCCCGCCGACGACCGTGCGGAGCACGAACACCATCGAGGCGGGCATCAGCAGGGCCACGCTCAGCGTGGCCCGGTTGCGGACCAGCAGGGTCAGTTCGGAGCGGCCCAGCGCGGCGAGCCGGCCGGGGTCCAGGGTCAGTGCGCTCATCGGGTCCCCGCCATCGTGTCGTCGGTGTGCCGGCCGCCGGCGGCCGCGTCGCGGCGGCTGCGGGCGATCTCCATGAAGGCCTCCTCCAGGGAGGCGTGGCGGGCGTCGAGCCCGGCCAGTTCGACCCCGGCCTCCTCGGCCCAGCGCAGCAGGACGGTGAGGTCGGCCTGGAGCCGTTCGGTACGGATCTCCACGCGCGGGCCGTCGGCGGCGGCGCGCAGCGCCAGCGGCAGCCGTGCCGCGGGCACCCCGTCGGGCAGGGTGAAACGGATCCGGGACGGCCGGGTCGAGGTGACCTCCTGCGGGGTGCCGGTCAGCACGAGTTCCCCCTCGTGCATGATCGCGAGCCGGTCGGCGAGGGCCTCGGCCTCCTCCAGGTAGTGCGTGGTCAGCAGCACCGTGGTGCCCTGCGCCCGCAGGTCCCGTACGAGGTCCCAGGTGTCCTGGCGGCCCTCGGGGTCCATGCCGGTGGTCGGCTCGTCGAGGAACAGCACCTCGGGCCGCCCCAGCAGCGCCAGTGCGAGGTCGAGCCGCCGCCGCTCGCCGCCGGACAGCTGCTTGACCCGTACGGAGGCCCGCGCGGCCAGTCCGACCAGTTCCAGCACCTCCCCGGCCGGACGGGCGCCGGAGGTGACCCCGCCCCACATCCGGACGGTCTCGGCGACGGTCAGGTCCGAGGGGAACCCGCCCTCCTGGAGCATCACCCCGGTCCGCGGGCGGACCTCGGCGCGGCGGGCGTACGGGTCGAGCCCGAACACCCGGACCTCGCCGCCGGTGGGGGCGGCGAGCCCCTCCAGCAGCTCGACGGTGGAGGTCTTGCCGGCCCCGTTGGTGCCGAGCAGGGCGAAGACCTCGCCGCGGGCCACGGAGAAGCCGACGCCGCGCACTGCCTCGAAGCCCCCGGAGTAGGCGCGGCGGAGTCCTTCCGCCCGGATCACTGTGTCGCTGGTCATGCCCCAAGCCTCCCGGTGGGCCGGGCGGGGGAGCAGTGCGCGCTGTCATGGGCGGCGATGACATTTGTCATCGGGAGTACGGCGGGACACACGACAAAGGCCCCGATCGGAGATCGGGGCCTTTGTCATCTGAGCGGACGACGCGACTCGAACGCGCGACATCCACCTTGGCAAGGTGGTGCTCTACCAACTGAGCTACGTCCGCATGCCCAGCGACGGCTTGTGGGCCGTTCACTGTGTGCCTCACTCTACCTGATCCACGACCGTGGTCGGTAAAGCGATGCAGAGCGGGTGACAGGGATTGCACACTGCGCCTCCCCCCTGGAAGGGGGGTGTTCTGCTACTGAACTACACCCGCACGACTTCGGTTCCCGGCCTTTCGGCCTGGCCCCTCGGCGTGATCCACACACTAGCGGATCGGAGGGGGTGGATGCCAAATCCGGGGCCGGGCCCGGGGTCAGTGGGCGTCGTTGTAGGCCGCGTAGACCGCCTTCGGGATGCGCCCGCGCGGGGGCACGTCGTGCCCGTTGGAGCGCGCCCAGGCCCGTACGACGGCCGGGTCCGGGGCGACGGAGGTGTGCTTGTAGGCCTTGCCCGAGCGGGACTGGCGGCGGCCGGCGGCCACGAAGGGCGCCAGGCTCTTCCGCAGTTTCTTTGCGTTCGCCACATTGAGGTCGATCTCGTAGGACTTACCGTCCAGGGCGAACACGACCGTTTCCGCCGCTTCTCCGCCGTCGAGGTCGTCGGAGATGGTGACTACTACGCGCTGCGCCACGGATATCGGTCCCTTCGTGCGCCTCGCCGCCGCTGACGTGCGGTGATGTCGCCTGTGTGGAGGTTTCGGTGGAATGCGTCAAACCGGGCTCGTCGCGAGGCGACAAATGTTACGGTCCCGGCTGATTCCTTTGTACCGCGATTCCCATTGAATTGCGAAGCCCAGTTAATTCCTCCCGCGTGTCCCGCCGCAATCCCAGGCGAGTGGTTTTCCGGTGGATTTTGCGAAGCGTTGGTGAAGCCGAAACCGCACCCCGATCGGTCCCGGTCGATATCTACCCGCGTAGAAATTTCGGCCGGGTACGCTGAGGGAACCGCCTTGCACCAACCACCTCATCGGGAGTGCCAGTGGCACGCGTCGTAGTCGACGTCATGCTCAAGCCGGAGATCCTCGACCCCCAGGGCCAGGCGGTGCAGCGTGCACTGCCGCGCCTGGGCTTCGAGGGGATCGCCGACGTCCGCCAGGGGAAGCGCTTCGAACTGGAAGTGGAGGGACCGGTCGACCAGGCCGCCCTCGACCGCATCCACAAGATGGCCGAAACGTTCCTCGCCAACACCGTCATCGAAGACTTCACCGTGAAGGTCGAGGCCTGACGGTGACCACTCGCATCGGTGTCGTCACGTTCCCCGGAACGCTCGACGACCGTGACTCGCTGCGCGCCGTCCGCCTCGCGGGGGCGGAGCCGGTCTCGCTGTGGCACCGCGACAAGGACCTGCACCAGGTCGACGCGGTCGTCCTCGCGGGCGGCTTCTCCTACGGGGACTACCTGCGCGCCGGAGCCATCTCCCGCTTCTCGCCGGTGATGGAGACCATCATCGAGCAGGCCAAGGCGGGCATGCCCGTCCTCGGCATCTGCAACGGCTTCCAGGTCCTCACCGAGGCCCACCTGCTGCCGGGGGCGATGCTCCGCAACAACCACCTCCACTTCATCTGCCGCGACCAGAAGCTGCGGGTGGAGAACGCGGAGACCGCGTGGACCGGCGACTACACCGCCGGCCAGGAGATCTCCGTACCGCTCAAGAACATGGACGGCCGGTACGTCGCCGACGAGCGCGTGCTCGACGAACTGGAAGCCGAAGGCCGCGTGGCCTTCCGGTACGTCGACGTGAACCCCAACGGCTCGCTGCGCGACATCGCCGGCATCACCAACGCCGCGGGGAACGTCGTCGGCCTCATGCCGCACCCCGAGCACGCGGTCGAGCCGCTGATCGGGACCGGCCGCACCGACGGCCTCCCGTTCTTCACGTCGGTCCTGAAGAAGCTGGTCAACGCATGAGCCTCGACACGGTCAAGAACGCGACGGAGACCCCGGACGCGGCGCAGCCCTGGAAGGAACTCGGCCTCAAGGAGGACGAGTACGCCCGCATCCGCGAGATCCTCGGCCGCCGCCCCACCGGCGCCGAGCTCGCCATGTACTCCGTCATGTGGTCCGAGCACTGCTCGTACAAGAGCAGCAAGGTCCACCTGAAGCAGTTCGGCGAGAAGGCCCCGGAGAACGACGCCATGCTCGTCGGCATCGGCGAGAACGCCGGCGTCGTCGACGTCGGCCAGGGCTACGCGGTCACCTTCAAGGTCGAGTCGCACAACCACCCCTCGTACATCGAGCCCTACCAGGGCGCGGCCACCGGCGTCGGCGGCATCGTCCGCGACATCCTCGCCATGGGCGCCCGCCCGGTCGCCGTCGTCGACCCGCTGCGCTTCGGCGCCGCCGACCACCCCGACACCAAGCGCGTCCTGCCGGGCGTCGTCGCGGGCATCGGCGGCTACGGCAACTGCCTGGGCCTGCCCAACATCGGCGGCGAGGTCGTTTTCGACTCCTGCTACCAGGGCAACCCGCTGGTCAACGCCGGCTGCATCGGCGTGATGAAGCACGAGGACATCCACCTCGCCAAGGCCTCCGGCCCCGGCAACAAGGTCATCCTCTACGGCGCCCGCACCGGCGGCGACGGCATCGGCGGCGTCTCGGTCCTCGCGTCCGAGACCTTCGACGACACCAAGCCCACCAAGCGCCCCGCCGTCCAGGTCGGCGACCCCTTCCAGGAGAAGCTCCTCATCGAGTGCACCCTGGAGATCTTCAAGGAGAAGCTGGTCGCGGGCATCCAGGACCTCGGCGGCGCCGGGCTCTCCTGCGCCACCTCCGAGCTGGCCTCGGCCGGTTCCGGCGGCATGCGCGTCGAGCTGGACACCGTGCCGCTGCGCGACGCGACGCTCTCGCCCGAGGAGATCCTCATGAGCGAGTCGCAGGAGCGCATGTGCGCGATCGTCGAGCCGCAGTACGTCGACCGCTTCATGGAGATCTGCGAGAAGTGGGACGTCATCGCCACCGTCATCGGTGAGGTGACCGACGGCGAGCGCCTGGAGATCTTCTGGCACGGCGAGCAGATCGTGGACGTGCCCCCGGGCACCGTCGCCCACGAGGGCCCGGTCTACCACCGCCCGTACGCCCGCCCCGACTGGCAGGACGCCCTCCAGGCCGACGACGCCGGCCTGCTGCCCCGCCCGCAGACCTCCGAGGAGCTCCGCGCGCAGGTCCTGGCCCTGGTCTCCTCCCCGAACCAGGCCTCGAAGTCCTGGGTCACCGACCAGTACGACCGCTTCGTGCAGGGCAACACCGTCCTGGCGCAGCCCGAGGACGCGGGCATGGTCCGCATCGACGAGGAGTCGAACCTCGGCGTCGCCATGGCCACCGACGGCAACGGCCGCTACGCCAAGCTCGACCCGTACACCGGCGCGCAGCTGGCCCTCGCGGAGGCGTACCGCAACGTCGCCGCGACCGGCGCCAAGCCGCTGGCCATCTCCGACTGCCTGAACTTCGGTTCCCCCGAGGACCCGGGCGTCATGTGGCAGTTCGCCGAGGCCACCCGCGGCCTCGCGGACGGCTGCCTGGAGCTGGGCACCCCGGTGACCGGCGGCAACGTCTCCCTCTACAACCAGACGGGCGACGTCGCGATCCACCCGACCCCGGTCGTGGCGGTCCTCGGCGTGATCGACGACGTCAACCGCCGCACGCCGATGGCGTTCAAGGAGGCCGGCCAGCTGCTGTACCTGCTGGGCGACACCTCCGAGGAGTTCGGCGGCTCGGCCTGGTCGCAGGTCGTCCACGACCACCTCGGCGGCATGCCGCCGAAGGTGGACCTGGCGCGCGAGAAGCTGCTCGCCGAGATCCTGATCTCCTCCTCCCGCGACGGCATGATCGACGCGGCGCACGACCTGTCGGACGGCGGCGTCATCCAGGCGCTCACCGAGTCCTGCCTGCGCGGCGGCAACGGCGCGCGCGTGGTCGTCCCGGAGGGCCTGGACGCGTTCACCTTCCTCTTCTCCGAGTCCGCGGGCCGCGCCATCGTGGCGGTCCCGCGCAGCGAGGAGCTCCGCTTCACCGACATGTGCGGCGCGCGGGGCCTGCCGGCCACGCGCATCGGCGTGGTGGACGGCGAGGAGATCGAGGTCCAGGGCGAGTTCACGCTCCCCCTGACGGAACTCCGCGAGGCGCACGAGGCGACGATCCCGGCCCTGCTGGCCTGATCGTTCCCCGGCTGTACGAGGCCCCGTCCACAGGCTGTGGGCGGGGCCTCGGCGTAGGGCAGGGCGCTGGGCGGCCGCACGGCCGGGCTGGGCCGGGCCTGCGCCACGGAGGGTGCGGCCCGGCGTCGCCGCGTCGTGCTCAGCCCCGCCCAGTAGGGTCGGGGCATGCCGCCCGCCAAGAAGAAGACGCGTACCTACGACCACGCGAAGATCCGCGCGGCCGTGACCGCTCAGTTCGGGCATGTCACCGAAGCCGTGCGGGACTTGGGGCCCGAGCAGCTGGCGCGGCCCAGCGGGCTCGGGGAGTGGAGCGTCGCCGACCTGGCCGGGCACATCGCCTGGATCGCGGACTCGCTGGCCGGGGGCCTGGCCCGGCCGCCCGCCGCCATCGCCGAGCTGACCGCCGTCGAGTGGCCCTTCGCCACCGCCTCCCTCGCCGGGAAGATCTCCGAGGCCGCCCGGGAGACCCTGACCGGCGCCCCGCTGCCCGAGCTGTTCGAAGCGGCGGCCGCCCGGATGGCCGGGGCCCTGGACGCGAACCCCGGCAGCCGGGTGATGCACCTGTGGATCGGGGACATGACCCTCGCCGACTTCCTGGTCACCCGGACCGTGGAACTGGTCGTCCACACCGACGACCTGAACCGGGCCGCCGGCCTGGACATCCCCCTCGACCGGCAGGCCCTGGCCGCCTGCACCCGGCTGCTCGCCGACGCCCTCGCCGTCAAGGCGCCCGGCGGCTCGGTGGAGGTGCGGATCCCGCCCTTCGCGGTGGTCCAGTGCGTCGAGGGACCCCGGCACACCCGCGGCACCCCGCCCAACGTGGTGGAGACCGACCCGCTCACCTGGCTCCGGCTCGCCACCGGCCGCACCGGCTGGACCGAGGCCCTGGAGGCGGCGCGGGTCAGCGCCGGCGGCGAGCGGGCCGACCTGTCCGGGCTGCTGCCGCTGATGAGCTGAGCGGAACCGGAAAGGGGCCGGGCCCGTCCCAGGGACATGCCTCCACTCAGGACCGCCGTGCACTGCGCGGCCGGCGGGCTGGTCCTCGTACTGGCCCTGACCGGCTGCACCGGATCCCCGCAGGACGGGAGCGCCCCCGCCGTGACCGCGAGCACCTCCGCCACGCCCCCGGTCCCGGACGCCCCGCTGACCGTGACCGACTGGGCCGTGACCTCCCTGTCCGGCACCCCCCTCCCGGCCGGGGCCGCCGGCCGGGCCCGGTTCACCCTCGCCCCCGACGGCAGCGCGGGCGGCAACCTGGGCTGCAACCGGTTCAGCGCCCCGGCCGCCGTCGAGGGGGCCACCGTCACCTTCGGGCCCGTCACCAGCACCCGCATGGCCTGCGAGGGCCCGGCCGGCGAGGTCGAGCGGACCCTGACCGGCCTGCTCGGCGCCGGCCCGCTGACCTGGAAGGTCCAGGGCCGCACCCTGACCCTCACCGCCGCCGACGGCCGGACCCTGACCGCCGAGGCGGCCTCGGCGGCCGAGTGACCGCACCCCGCGTCAGGCCGGGTACGGGAGCAGTCCCGCGTCCGTCCTCTCCCAGGCCGCCCGCAGCTCCGCGAGCCGGGCCGGTTCCGCGGCCGCCCGGTCGGCCTGCTCCCGCAGGTCGGCGGACAGGTCGAACAGCTGGTCGCGGCCCGACTTCCCCCGGTAGTACTTCCAGTTCCCGCGCCGCAGCGCCCGCTCCCCGCGCACCCGCCAGAACAGGTCCCGCCCGGCCGGCTCCTCACCCCGCAGCAGGTAGCCGGCCAGGCTCACGCCGTCCAGCGGGTACGCCCGGTGCGGCCGGGTCCCGGCCAGCTCCAGCAGCGTCGCCGTCCAGTCCGGGCTGAACACCGGGACCCGGCTGACCTGGCCGCCGTCGATCCGGGCGGGCCAGCGCACGATGTTCGGCACCCGGATCCCGCCCTCCTGGAGGGAGGCCTTGTTGCCCGACAGCGGCCAGTTGTACGAGAAGCGCTCGCCGCCGTTGTCGCTGGAGAAGACGACCAGGGTGTCCTCCTCCTGACCCGAGCGCTTCAGCGCGTCCAGCACCCGGCCGACCGACCGGTCCAGGTCCTCCACCATCTGCCGGTACTTCTCCACCGAGCCGCCGTCCTGGTGCCACAGCGCCCGCGCGTCGCCCGCCTTGATCCGCCGGACGACCTCGGCGCTCTCCGCGGTGTCCCCCTCGGCGATCCACGGCCAGTGCGGGGTGGTGAAGTTGAGGTTCAGCAGCCACGGCTTCCCGCCGTGGTCGCGGGAGACGTACTCGCTCGCCCGCTCCGTGATGATCCGCGTGTAGTAGCGCAGGTCCTTGTACTCGGCGTCGCCCTCGTAGAGGTCGTACTCGCCGCCCAGTCCCAGCTTGGAGTAGTACTCCAGGGCCCCGCCGAAGTTCCCGAAGAACTCCTGCCACCCCGACCTGGTCGGGCTGTAGTCCGGCAGGTAGCCCGCGTGCCACTTGCCGATCAGCGCGGTGGCGTACCCGGCGTCCCGCAGCAGCGAGGCCAGCGTCGGGTGCGTCGGGTCCAGACCCGCCGACCTGTCGGCGATCGGCTCGGCGAGCCCGCCCTTGGTACGGGCCGGGTAGCGGCCGGTGTAGAGGCTGAAACGGGTCGGCGAGCAGGTGGCCGAACCGGAGTAGGCGTCGGTGAACCGGACCCCCTGGCGGGCGAGGCGGTCCAGGTTCGGGGTCTTGATGTGCGGGGACCCGTACGAGGACAGGTCGGCCCAGCCGAGGTCGTCGCCCAGGATGAACAGGACGTTGGGGCGGCGCGAGTGCCGGCCGCGCGCGGCCCGGAACTCACGCTCCTGCGGACCCGCTACGGGGGCCTCGGCGGCCTGCGCCGGGACGGCGCCCAGGCCCGCGGCGGCGGTCGCCGCGGTCGCTCCGACGGCACCCCCGAAGGCACGACGGGACAGCTTGCTCTTGTAGGAAGACACGAATACTCCAGGCCAAGGCTCGGCGGCCCTCGGCCCGGGCGCGCACGGGACGGCGCGCGGCACGGCGGGGCGGGGCACGGCGGAGCGAAATCAGGAAAGGGCAGAAAGAGTTGTGACTACGCGGAGCAGCGACAGATGGCGCTCGCGACACGGACCAGGTCCACGTGTCGGCGCTCTACGAGGGTGACGGCACGGTCACCGAGGGGCTGCATGGAGCGAGAGCCTGTACGAACGCCCTCGTAGATGTCAACAAAAGATCCGAATACCGAGACGGAAGCGTCCCGTCACCCTCTGTGCTGTGACATTTCCCGGCCGTCCCCAATTCGGACCAGTGGTCGATCTCGCCTACACTCGGGAGCGTGCCTCGTGGTGATGGACGACTCAACCACGACCTGCTCCCCGGCGAGAAGGGCCCCCAGGACGCTTGCGGCGTCTTCGGTGTCTGGGCTCCGGGTGAAGAGGTCGCCAAGCTCACCTACTTCGGACTGTATGCACTGCAGCACCGCGGACAAGAGTCCGCGGGAATCGCTGTGAGCAACGGTTCCCAGATCCTCGTCTTCAAGGACATGGGCCTCGTATCCCAAGTCTTCGACGAAACCTCCCTCGGATCCCTCCAAGGTCATATCGCGGTCGGTCACGCCCGCTACTCGACCACCGGAGCTTCCGTCTGGGAGAACGCTCAGCCCACCTTCAGGGCGACCGCCCACGGCTCCATTGCCCTGGGTCACAACGGCAACCTGGTGAACACCGCCGAGCTCGCCGAGATGGTCGCCGACCTCCCCCGTCAGGACGGCCGCGCCACCCAGGTGGCGGCCACCAACGACACCGACCTGGTGACCGCCCTCCTCGCCGGCCAGACCGACGACGAGGGCAAGCCCCTGACCATCGAGGAGTCGGCCGCCAAGGTCCTCCCGCAGGTCAAGGGCGCCTTCTCGCTGGTCTTCATGGACGAGGGAACCCTCTACACCGCCCGTGACCCGCAGGGCATCCGCCCGCTGGTCCTCGGCCGCCTGGAGCGCGGCTGGGTGGTCGCGAGTGAGACCGCCGCCCTCGACATCTGCGGCGCCAGCTTCGTCCGCGAGGTCGAACCGGGCGAGCTCATCGCGATCGACGAGAACGGCCTGCGCACCTCGCGCTTCGCGGAAGCGAAGCCCAAGGGCTGCGTGTTCGAGTACGTCTACCTGGCGCGCCCGGACACCGACATCGCCGGCCGCAACGTCTACCTCTCGCGCGTCGAGATGGGCCGGCGCCTCGCCAAGGAGGCCCCGGTCGAGGCCGACCTGGTGATAGCGACGCCGGAATCCGGCACGCCCGCCGCCGTCGGCTACGCCGAGGCCAGCGGGATCCCGTACGGCTCCGGCCTGGTCAAGAACGCCTACGTCGGCCGGACCTTCATCCAGCCCTCGCAGACGATCCGCCAGCTGGGCATCCGCCTCAAGCTCAACCCGCTCAAGGAAGTCATCCGGGGCAAGCGCCTCGTCGTCGTCGACGACTCGATCGTCCGCGGCAACACCCAGCGCGCCCTCGTGAAGATGCTCCGAGAGGCCGGCGCGGCCGAGGTCCACATCCGGATCTCCTCGCCGCCGGTGAAGTGGCCGTGCTTCTTCGGCATCGACTTCGCCACCCGGGCCGAGCTGATCGCCAACGGCATGACGGTCGACGAGATCGCCACGTCGCTGGGCGCGGACTCGCTCTCGTACATCTCGCTCGACGCGATGATCGAGGCGACCACCATCCAGAAGCCCAACCTCTGCCGTGCCTGCTTCGACGGCGAGTACCCCATGGAGCTGCCCGACCCGCAGCTCCTGGGCAAGCAGCTCCTGGAGAACGAGCTCGCGGGCGGCTCCGACGCCGCCGACGCGCTCCGCCGCCCGTAGGCCCGTGGGCCGGCCCTTCCCGGGCCGGCCCGGCTCCACCTGCGCCGAGTCCTGTCTTTGAGGCTTCTCCCGGGGCCCGGCACCACACGCAGCAACGACACGAAAGCTCTCGCCTGTCATGACAGAGAAGACCACCGGGGCCAGCTACGCAGCCGCCGGCGTCGACATCGAAGCGGGCGACCGCGCCGTCGAGCTGATGAAGGAGTGGGTGAAGAAGACGCAGCGCCCCGAGGTCCTCGGCGGCCTCGGCGGCTTCGCCGGCCTCTTCGACGCCTCCGCCCTCAAGCGCTACGAGCGCCCCCTGCTGGCCTCGGCCACGGACGGCGTCGGCACCAAGGTGGACATCGCCCGCCAGATGGGCGTGTACGACACCATCGGCCACGACCTGGTCGCCATGGTCATGGACGACATCGTCGTCTGCGGCGCCGAGCCGCTCTTCATGACGGACTACATCTGCGTCGGCAAGGTCCACCCCGAGCGCGTCGCCGCCATCGTCAAGGGCATTGCCGAAGGCTGCGTCCTGGCCGGCTGCGCCCTGGTCGGTGGCGAGACCGCCGAGCACCCGGGCCTGCTCGGACCGGACGACTTCGACGTCGCCGGCGCCGGCACCGGCGTGGTCGAGTACGACCGGCTCCTCGGCGCCGATCGCATCCGTACGGGGGACGCCGTCATCGCGATGGCATCGTCCGGCCTTCACTCGAACGGGTACTCGCTCGTCCGCCACGTCCTCTTCGACCGCGCCGGGATGTCCCTCGACCAGCACGTCGAGGAGCTCGGCCGGACCCTCGGCGAGGAGCTGCTGGAGCCGACCAAGATCTACTCGCTGGACTGCATGGCCCTCACCCGTACGGCCGAAGTCCACGCGTACTCGCACATCACCGGCGGCGGCCTCGCCGCGAACCTGGCCCGGGTCATCCCCGACCACCTGCACGCCACGGTCGACCGCTCCACCTGGACCCCGGGCGCCGTGTTCGACCTGGTCGGCAAGGCCGGGAACGTCGAGCGGCTGGAGCTGGAGAAGACCCTGAACATGGGCGTCGGCATGATGGCCGTGGTCCCGCAGGAGTCGGTGGACGTGGCCCTGACCGCGCTGGCCGACCGGGGCGTCGAGGCCTGGGTCGCCGGCGAGATCCTGGACCGGGGCGACCACACCGAAGGTGCGACCCTGACCGGGGACTACGCGGTCTGAGCAGCGCTAAAACCCGGTCCGGGGCAAGGCCCTGGACCGGGTTTCGGCATTGTTCAGCTGTCAGCCAGCAAGAGCTGGGCTGGGCAGACGCTCGGGGCAGAGGTGCTGCGCGTCAAGCCCCGCGACGGTGCGCCGACGGACCGGACTCTTCGTCCTCGTCCTCGTCGTCATCGTTGTACAGATCCGCGTACTTGGCGTACGGGTCGTCGTCGTCCAGATCGTCATCGACTTCGACCGGCGCGCTGATCAGCGGCTCTGTCGGCGATGCGCCCAGCTCATTGGCCAGACGCGTCAGGTCGGTCCCGCCGCTGTTGTACTTCAGCTGGCGGGCGACCTTTGTCTGCTTGGCCTTGGCCCGGCCGCGCCCCATGGCTCGACCCCCTCGGTGACGGGGCTCGACGGCCCCAGAGTCTGACACGCGTTCATGGTTCGGAGCGGGCTCTCCGTGGAGAGACCGTCCGTAGGGGTTTAACGGTACCTGCTTCCGCGGCCATACGGTACGCCGCCCGCATGACGTGCCTCTCCACAGAACCAGCGGGACACCCCGTACTCGCTGGTCAGCTGCGATTTTAACGCTTTCCTGGCCGCCGACCCGCCGAAGCGCAGTGAGTTCCGTCTCGCCGCGCTCCGGCGGGCCACCCGCCGGGGTCCGGCCGAACCCCGGCGGGGCTACGCCTTGCGGGCCGCGGCGCGCGCGGCGAGGGCGTCGGCCATCCGCTGCTCGGCGATCCGGTCGGCCGCGGCGGCCGGCGGGATCCCGTCTTCCTTCGCACGTGCGAATATGGCCAGGGTGGTGTCGAAGATCTTCGAAGCCTTGGCCTTGCACCGGTCGAAGTCGAAGCCGTGCAGCTCGTCCGCGACCTGGATCACGCCGCCCGCGTTGACCACGTAGTCCGGGGCGTAGAGGATCCCGCGGTCCGCGAGGTCCTTCTCCACGCCCGGGTGGGCCAGCTGGTTGTTCGCCGCGCCGCACACGACCGAGGCCGTGAGCACCGGGACGGAGGCGTCGTTCAGGGCGCCACCGAGCGCGCAGGGGGCGTAGATGTCCAGGCCCTCGGTGCGGATCAGGGCCTCGGTGTCGGCCACGGCCGAGACCTTGCCGCCGGGGTGCTTGTCGAGGATCTCGCGCACGGACTCCTCGCGGACGTCCGTGATCACGACCTCGGCGCCGTCCTCCAGGAGGTGCTCCACCAGGTGACGGCCGACCTTGCCGACGCCCGCGACGCCGACCTTGCGGCCGCGCAGGGTCGGGTCGCCCCACAGGTGCTGGGCGCTGGCGCGCATGCCCTGGAAGACGCCGAACGCGGTGAGCACCGAGGAGTCGCCGGCGCCGCCGTTCTCGGGGGAGCGGCCGGTGGCCCAGCGGGTCTCGCGGGCGACGACGTCCATGTCGGCGACGTACGTGCCGACGTCGCAGGCGGTGACGTAGCGGCCACCGAGGGACTCCACGAAGCGGCCGTAGGCCAGCAGGAGTTCCTCGGTCTTCAGCACGGCGGGGTCGCCGATGATCACGGCCTTGCCGCCGCCGAGGTCGAGACCGGCGAGGGCGTTCTTGTACGACATGCCGCGCGAGAGGTTCAGCGCGTCACGGACGGCTTCCTCGTCCGAGGCGTACGCGTGGAAGCGCGTGCCGCCGAGGGCGGGGCCCAGGGCGGTGGAGTGGATGGCGATGACGGCCTTGAGTCCGGTGGCCCGGTCCTGGCACAGCACGACTTGCTCGTGGCCGCCCTGCTCACTGCGGAACAGGGTGTGCAGGACGCCGTCGGTCATTTCGGTCACGGTGGTGACTCCCATGGAAGAGATGCGGCGGAAAGACGCCCGCCCTGCGGGTGGGGGAGGGCGCACTGGGAGCAGAGTAAGACCTGTGGCGGGCACCGGTAGCCCTTGTCCGGGGATCGGAACACTCCCGGGCCGCGCGCGGGGCGGCCGCCGGTCCCCGCCTGCCTTTCCCGGCCCGCGAGTTGGAGGTGAACCGGGCCCCCAAAGCGGGGAGGACGAGGAGGTGAGCGAATCCCCCGACCTCCGGCCGCCGTCCGCGAGGCCCGCACCGACCGTCCCGTACGCCTCCTACCTGCGCGTCTACGAGCCCCTGGGCTCCTTCCCGGAGCCGGAGCGCACCCACTGGGCAGCGTACGCCCGGCGCGGGCCGGCGCCCACCGCCCAGGACGAACTGCGCCGGTCCCTCTCCGATTTGGTCCGGGTGCCCGTGGTCGGGGTGCCGGCGCACGAGAGCGGGGACGCCTTCACGGCGGAGCTGGACGGGGTGCTGCTGGTGTGCCCGTGGCGGACGCGGCTGCGGGGGTGGCTGGCGCTGGAGGAGCTGGTGGCGAACTTCCCGGCGCCGGTGCTGGACGCGGCGCTGCCGCCGGCGTCGAGGCGCCGGGCCGTCGCCGCGTACGAGGCCTGGCGGGAGCGGAACCCCGACGCGCGCCCGTGGATCCGTACCGGGGTGTGGCAGGTGCCGCTGCGCTGGTTCGTGCTGGTGGCGGACGAGGAGCGGGAGTACCTGCCGGGGGAGCGGCTGCGCTACCGGACGCCGATGGTGCAGGCGCGGCGCCGGCTCGCGCGGGGGCTGCGGACGCTGCGCGAGGCGGAGGCGCGGGGGCAGGCGGGTTACGGGCCGCTGGCCGAGGGGCTGGTGGAGGTGGGCAGCTGGCTGGAGGAGTTCCATCCGCGGTCGATGGTCGAACTGGACTACGGCGGGCTGCTGCACGGGCTCCCGGCTGACGGGCTGGCCGGGGACCGGTCGGCCCGCGACCTCGCGGAGGGCATGGCGGCCCTGCGCGAGGGGGACCAAGCGGGCGCGGCGGCGGTGTACGAGGAGCTGGCCCGGCGGTGGAGGGCGGTGAGGGAGAGACTTTTCGCGAACTAGAGGCAGCCTTGACCCTTTCCGGAACCGGGGTCTGCGTAGATCATGGACGGACCTGTTCGGAACCCGTTCGGGCGCTACGCGTATCGCCCGTATCGGTCACGATCGGCCGAATGGCCCACAAGTCGCAGATCAGGGGCTTGATCACGGTATTAGGGTCTTTGTTCCAGGACCTACGTCCCGATCCGGGCCATTGGCCCAAGCGTGACGGACCGCACTATCCACACCCTTGCGTCCTTCCCCTACCCTCATGCCAAAATAGGACAAGGAGTCCGGGGAGGGTTCCTTCCGCCCAACTAAGGGCGGAATGCTCGGTATTGCACTCTATGGGGGGTCTGACGACTCCTGATCGCTCTGTGACTGATCGTCACAGTGGGGTGACTGTCCGTTATAGGGCGGTCCATCGGCTTCCGCCGCTGATGAACACCTCGGAGGGCAATTCCATCGGTTTGGCCGTCGAGGCTGGACGGATGGTGTAGTTGTAGTGCCGAGGACAAGCCGTTCGTCCTATAACCGACTCGGCCTGCGTATGTCCATTTCGGGCAACGCGGGCCAAGGTGCAGAATTTAGAGGAAAGAACCGAGATGGTTCGGTTCTCCCGAGGAGGCCGCTCATGACCGCTCGCACCCCTGATGCCGAGCCGCTGCTGACCCCGGCTGAGGTTGCCACCATGTTCCGCGTGGACCCGAAGACGGTTACCCGCTGGGCCAAGGCCGGCAAGCTCACGTCCATCCGCACCCTGGGTGGACACCGCCGTTACCGCGAGGCCGAGGTCCGCGCACTGCTCGCGGGAATTCCGCAGCAGCGCAGCGAGGCCTGAGGTCCCGCACAGCACCACCGCTTTAAAGGGTGCGTATCGGATCCCCCAATCCGATGAGCCCACACAGCTTCATGCGGCGGAGCCTGCCCCAACAGGCACTGCCGTCGATCGCGCTGGACTCCGCCGGGTCCAGCGCGATTTTTTTGTGCCCGGGAGGCTCGGCTGACCGGGAGGCTCGGCCGGGTGGGTGCCATTGCACATATTAAATCGAGCGGGCGTAGGGCTCCGATAAACGTGCGAGTCTCAAAAACTCGTGTGGTGACTCCCGTCACAGTTGATGACTCTTGTACATCCGGCAATGCACCCCGTAAAGGGATGTCCCGCGCAGAGCGCCCTCACGCGAACGGGGGATTTCCGCCCGGAGGCCGCCGTATACGGTCGACCCGCTGGAGGGCCCCTGGGGGGCCTGCGGGGACGGGCGGGGGCCGGAGAGGTCCGGGCGGGCGGCCGGGGCCGCCTGAGGGGCTTCCAGGGGCGTTCGTGAGCCCCGGGTGATCAACAGGTGGCGGAGCGCGTCCGCCGGGCCGGTCCACCGGGCCCGGCAACGCGTCAGGGCCCGTATCCCTTGCGGGATACGGGCCCTGACGTTTCTGCGATCCTGACGGGACTTGAACCCGCGACCTCCACCTTGACAGGGTGGCGAGCTAACCAACTGCTCCACAGGACCTGGAACGCTGCCGATCGCTCGGCTGCGAGTCAGACTGTACAGCAGCCCGGGGGGTGGGGTCGAACCAGGCCGCTCCGCACTCACGGAGCGAGTGCGTCCACCGCCTTCACGATGCGCTTGTCGGAGATCGGGTACGCCGTCCCCAGCGCGTGCGCGAAGTAGCTGACCCGCAGCTCCTCGATCATCCAGCGGATCTCGGTGACGGCCTCCGGCACCGGCCGGCCCTTCGGCAGCTGCTCCAGCAGCCACAGGTACTCGTCCCGCATCTCGTGGACCTTCTCCATGCGCGTGGTGTCGCGCTGGGCGCCCGTCGGCATCTGCTGGAGCCGCCGGTCGATCGCCACCAGATAGCGCATCAGGTCCGGCAGCCGCTTCAGCCCGGTCAGCGTCACGAAACCGGCCGGCATCAGGGCCGCCAGCTGCGTCTTCACGTCCGCGACGTTCGCCATCAGGGCCAGGCTGCCGGTCGCCTTCAGCCGCCGCTCGCAGGCCTGCCAGGCGGCCAGGACCTGCTGGACCTGGCCGACGGTCCGCACGGTGGTGTCCACCAGGTCGGCCCGCACCGCGTCGAACAGCCGGCGGAAACCCGCCTCGTCCCAGGCGGGACCGCCGTGGTCGGCGATCAGCTTGTCGGTGGCCGCGGTCGCGCAGTCGTCGAACAGCGCCTGGATGGAACCGTGCGGATTGCGGGAGAGGGCCAGCTTCTGCTGGTTGGTCAGCTTGTCCGAGGCGAACTTCGCGGGGTTCACCGGGATGTTGAGCAGGATCAGCCGCCGGGTGCCCAGCCACATCGCCTGCCGCTGCTCGGCCTCGGTGTCGAAGAGCCGCACGGAGACGCTCGTCCCCTCGTCCACCAGCGCCGGGTACGCCTTCACCGGCTGGCCGGCCCGGCGGGTCTCGAAGACCTTCACCAGGGTGCCGATCGTCCAGTCGGTCAGCCCCGAGCGCTCCACCGACTCCCCGCCCGCCCGCTCGGCGGTGGCGGCCGCGGCCTTGGAGAGGGCCTGGCGGGCCTTCGGCTTCAGCTGGAGGCGCAGGGCCTCCAGGTCCTTGTCCTCGGCCAGCTTGCGGCGGCGCTCGTCGACGATCCGGAAGGTGATCTTCAGGTGGTCCGGGATCCGGGAGAGGTCGAAGTCCTCGGCCGAGACCGGGACCCCGACCATCCGCTGGAGCTCGCGCGCCAGCGTCACCGGCAGCGGTTCCTGGAGCGGCACGGCCGTCTCCAGGAACCGGGAGGCGTAGTTCGGCGCGGGCACGTAGTGCCGCCGGATCGGCTTCGGCAGCGAGCGGATCAGCTCGGTGACGACCTCCTCGCGCAGACCCGGGATCTGCCAGTCGAAGCCCTCGTCGGTGACCTGGTTCAGCACCTGGAGCGGGATGTGCACGGTCACACCGTCCGCGTCCGCGCCCGGCTCGAACTGGTAGGTCACCCGGAACTTCAGCTGACCCTGCCGCCAGGAGTCCGGATAGTCGGCCTTCGTGACCCCGGCCGCCTTCTCCGTCAGCAGCATCTCGCGCTCGAAGTCGAGGAGTTCGGGCTCCTCGCGCCGCTTGTGCTTCCACCAGGAGTCGAAGTGCGCCCCCGACACCACGTGCTCGGGGATCCGCTGGTCGTAGAAGTCGAACAGGGTCTCGTCGTCCACGACGATGTCGCGGCGCCGCGCCCGGTTCTCCAGCTCCTCGACCTCGGTCAGCAGCTTGCGGTTGTCGGCGTAGAACTTGTGGTGGGTGCGCCAGTCACCCTCGACCAGCGCGTTGCGGATGAAGAGCTCGCGCGAGACCTCGGCGTCGATCCGGCCGTAGTTGATCTTCCGCTGGGCGACGATCGGCACCCCGTACAGGGTGACCTTCTCGTACGCCATCACGGCCGCCTGGTCCTTCTCCCAGTGCGGCTCGCTGTACGTGCGCTTGATCAGGTGCTGCGCGAGGGGCTCCACCCACTCGGGCTCCACCTTGGCGTTGACCCGAGCCCACAGCCGCGAGGTCTCCACCAGCTCCGCCGACATCAGGAACTTCGGCTGCTTCTTGAACAGCGCCGACCCCGGGAAGACCGCGAACTTCGCCGACCGCGCGCCCAGGTACTCGTTCTTGTCGGTGTCCTTCAGACCGATGTGCGACAGCAGACCGGCCAGCAGCGAGATGTGGATGTTGGTCTCGGCGCCCTCGGCCTCGTTGACGTGGATGCCCATCGTCTTCGCGACCGAGCGCAGCTGCGCGTAGATGTCCTGCCACTCGCGGATCCGCAGGAAGTTCAGGTACTCCTGCTTGCACATCCGGCGGAAGGAGGACGAGCCGCGCTCCTTCTGCTGCTCGCGGACGTAGCGCCACATGTTCAGGAAGGAGAGGAAGTCGCTCGTCTCGTCCTTGAACCGGGCGTGGTACTGGTCCGCCTGGGTCTGCTTGTCCGACGGGCGCTCGCGCGGGTCCTGGATCGACAGGGCCGCCGCGATGACCATGACCTCGCGGACGCAGTTGTTCTTGTCCGCCTCCACCACCATGCGGGCCAGCCGCGGGTCCACCGGCAGCTGGGAGAGCTGCCGGCCCATCGGGGTGAGCCGCTTCGCGGGGTCCTTCTCCGCCGGGTCGAGGGCGCCGAGCTCCTGGAGCAGCTGCACGCCGTCGCGGATGTTGCGGTGGTCCGGCGGGTCGATGAAGGGGAACTTCTCGATCTCGCCGAGGCCGGCGGCGGTCATCTGGAGGATGACGGAGGCCAGGTTCGTGCGGAGGATCTCCGCGTCCGTGTACTCCGGACGGGCGTTGAAGTCGTCCTCGGAGTACAGCCGGATGCAGATGCCGTCGCTGGTACGGCCGCAGCGGCCCTTGCGCTGGTTGGCGCTGGCCTGGCTGATCCGCTCGATGGGCAGCCGCTGCACCTTCGTGCGGTGGCTGTAGCGGGAGATGCGGGCCGTGCCCGGGTCGATCACGTACTTGATGCCGGGGACCGTGAGGGAGGTCTCGGCGACGTTGGTCGCCAGGACGATCCGGCGGCCGGTGTGCTGCTGGAACACCCGGTGCTGCTCGGCGTGCGAGAGCCGGGCGTACAGGGGGAGCACCTCGGTGCTCTGCCATTGAGCGCCTGCGGCGCGGGGGAGCTTCTTCTTGTTCAGCGCGTCGGCGGTGTCGCGGATCTCCCGCTCGCCGGAGAGGAAGACGAGGATGTCGCCCGCGCCCTCGCCCTGGAGCTCGTCGACGGCGTCGCAGATCGCGGTGATCTGGTCGCGGTCGCTCTCCTCGCTGTCCTCTTCCAGCAGCGGCCGGTAGCGGACCTCGACGGGATACGTCCGCCCGCTGACCTCGACGATCGGGGCGTCGCCGAAGTGGCGGGAGAAGCGCTCCGGGTCGATCGTCGCGGAGGTGATCACGACCTTGAGGTCGGGGCGCTTCGGGAGCAGCTGGGCCAGGTAGCCGAGCAGGAAGTCGATGTTGAGGCTGCGCTCGTGGGCCTCGTCGATGATGATCGTGTCGTAGGCGCGCAGCTCGCGGTCCGTCTGGATCTCGGCGAGCAGGATGCCGTCGGTCATCAGCTTCACGAAGGTCTCGTCCGGGTTCACCTGGTCGGTGAAGCGGACCTTCCAGCCGACCGTGCGGCCGATCTCGGACTTCAGCTCCTCGGCGATGCGCTCCGCGACCGTGCGGGCGGCGATCCGGCGGGGCTGGGTGTGCCCGATCATGCCCCGGACGCCGCGCCCCAGCTCCATGCAGATCTTGGGGATCTGCGTGGTCTTTCCGGAGCCGGTCTCGCCCGCGACGATCACGACCTGGTGGTCGCGTATCGCCTCGGCGATCTCGTCCTTCTTCTGGCTGACGGGCAGGTTCTCGGGATACGTGACCTCCGGCATGCGCGAGGCGCGGCCGGCCAGTCGCGCGGCGGCCTTCTCGGCCTCCGCGGCGATCTCGTCGAGCACGGCCTGCTTGGCCTCGGGCTTGCGGATGCGGCGGGCGCCTTCAAGGCGGCGGCCGAGGCGGTGCGCGTCCCGGAGGGAGATCTCACCGAGAAGCGTCTGCAGGGCGGCGAAGGAAGTAGACATACCTGCTTGAGGATCTCACCTGGGCCCGGCGGGTGGCGAACGCATTTGTGCCCCTCCCCGTACCATTTCGGGACGAGTCCCCCAGTTGTGCGAGTGAGAGGCAGCCCACC
>NZ_JBEZWL010000093.1:0-29114 GCF_040648015.1 Streptomyces sp. NPDC029216
GGCCGGGTCGCCGCCCGGCCCGGCGGGGCGGGCGGGGGCGGCGGGACCCGGGCGGGCCGAGGCGACGACCGCCCACAGCACCCACACCACCGCCACCAGGGCGCGGATCCAGGCGGGGCTCAGCGGGATCCAGGGGATCATCAGGACGGCCTTGTCGAAAGCGTCGAGCAGGGTCAGGGCGCCCAGGAGCAGGGTGAGGCGGGCCAGCCAGGGGCGTGCGGGGCGCAGGGCCAGGCCGGTGCCGGTCCACCACAGGCCGAGCAGGAGCAGGGCGAGGGCGGGGACGGGGGTGTCCGTCAGGGACATCGTGGAGCCGGCCACGTCCAGGGCCAGGCCGGCCAGGCCCAGCATGGCGGCGGCGGTGCCCAGCCGGGAGCGGCGCAGGCGCCGCCCCCACAGCACCCCGCCGACCAGCAGCAGCACCGCCGCGACCGCCAGGGCGATCTGGGTCTCGACCCGCTCCAGGCCCCGGGCGCCGTACCAGTCGCAGCCGGCGGGGAGTTTGCGGGCCTGGACGTTGTAGTCGGCGCAGACGAGCAGCTGGGTGAGTTTGACGGGCTCGCCGACGAGGCGGGCCGAGGCGCCGCTGACCTCGCCGCGCGCCGTCCCGCACTGCGGGAGGGTGCCCGGGGTGGAGCCGTCGGGTCCGTCCTGCCAGCAGTTCCCGCGGCCCTGGCCGTCCCACCACACGTCGCTCCCGTTGGGCCGGGGGGCGCCGGACCTGTCCTTGCCGAGGACGTTGCCCGCGTAACGGTTGTGGTGGGAGGTGTCGGTCTGCTTGGACCACTTCTCCTCGCCGCGGATGAAGGCCGGGACCGCGCTGAGGAAGAACCCGGCGCGCCGGTGCCCGTAGACCCAGTTGTCCTCGTAGACGTTCCAGTTGCCTCCGGCGGTGATGATGCCGGTGCCCGGGGGCATGGAGATCTGCGGGCAGACCACGCCCTGCTCGTAGCCGCGTTCGGCCGGCGGCCTGGCGCAGGTGCCGTCGGCGATGTAGTGGTAGTAGTCGGCGTTGTTGTCGTGGATCAGGTTCCGTTCGAAGCGGGCGTGGTTCTGCGGCAGGCCCGGGTGGCCGGGGAAGGCGCTGTCCATCGAGGCGCCGCCCATGTTCTGGTCGAACTCGTTGTCGTGGACCCACACCGAGTCCCCGGCGGTGCCGGAGTAGCCGACCATGTTGTGGTGGCTGCGGCAGCCGGTGATCTCGATGGAGTAGCGGGGCACGTCGTAGCCGCGGCCGTCGTTGATGTTCGAGGCGCTGCCGGGGTAGATGCCGGAGTCGCCGTTGCCGTAGGACTCGCAGTCCTTGTAGAGGCCGTGGTCGCTGGCGAAGGTCAGGAAGCCGTACTCGTCGTTCCAGCGGGTCAGTACGTCGTCGATGGCGAAGCCGTCGGCGGCGAGCACGTAGAGGGAGTTGAAGGTGGTGCGCTGCGCGGTGAAGTTGCGGAAGTAGACGCCGTCGGACCGGTCGGCGCGGATGGCGTTCAGCTTCCGGTACTTGGCGTCGATGACGACGTCCGTGCGGGCGGCGCCGGTGCCCTCGATCTGCAGGTCCTTCTTGCCGAGGATCGCGACGAGGTTCTGGTTGTGGCGGCACCGCTCCTGCTGCTCGTAGGACAGGATCTGGTAGCCGAGCGCCGAGTCGGAGGCCTTGAGGTGCGCGCACTCCCCCGTCGGCTTGGGGAGGGAGGGCTCCTCCTCGTAGAGGCCGGGGAGGACCGCGATGTTCATCCCCGGCCGGTCGACGGCGTCGACGGCCTCCTGGAGGTGGCGGTACCCGCTCTTCTCGCAGCGCTCGTAGAGGGCGAGGTTGCGCTGCCGCAGCTGCTCGGGGAAGCCCGCGATCCGGCGTTCGAAGGCGACCCGGTCGGTCTTGCAGACCAGCAGGTCGGGCTCGGCGGCGCGGTACCGGGGCACGGATCCGGAGCCGTCGGGGAGGGTGACGGGGCGCTCCTCGTGCGCGCGGGCGGCGGGCGCGGCGGCGAGGAGGGACAGGAGCGCGAGGAGGGCGGCGAGGAGCGCCGCCGGCACGGCAGGGAACCTGCGGGTCCACGACATGCGCGAGAGAGTAGAGCAATGTTCATCTTTTGGGATCCCCCCGTGCGCGATCCCCCGGGATCCCCCCGGGATCCCCTCGCGCTCGCTTCCGGCGGACACCGGCCGGAAAGACGGCGTTGACGTCCGGGGCGCGGAATCCTACTGTCGACCATAGGATTCCTTCGACGGAGCGGGAGCAGCCCATGAGTGAGCAGGCCAGGAAGACGGCGCAGGCACTGGAGTACCTCACCGGCTTCGGCAACGAGCACAGCTCGGAGGCCGTTCCCGGCGCCCTCCCGCACGGCCGGAACTCCCCCCAGCGCGCCGCCCTCGGCCTCTACGCCGAGCAGCTCAGCGGCAGCGCCTTCACCGAGCCCCGCCGCCACAACCGCCGCTCCTGGCTCTACCGGATCCGCCCCTCCGCCGCGCACCCGGCCTTCACCCGGGTCGACAACGGCGCCCTGCGCACGGCCCCCTTCACCGAGACGGTCCCGGACCCCAACCGGCTGCGCTGGAACCCGCTGCCCGCCCCCGCGGCCGGCACCGACTTCCTGGACGGCCTGTGGACCCTGGGCGGCAACGGCGACGCCACCCAGCGCACCGGCATGGCCATCCACCTCTACTCCGTCAACGCCGACATGACCGACCGGGTGTTCAGCGACTCTGACGGCGAGCTGCTGATCGTGCCCGAGCGCGGCGGCCTGCTGCTGCGCACCGAGCTCGGCCTGCTCAGCGCCGGCCCCGGCGAGGTGGCGCTGATCCCGCGCGGCGTCCGCTTCCGCGTCGAGCTGCTGGACGGCGACGCCCGCGGCTACGTCTGCGAGAACTACGGCCAGCCCTTCGAGCTGCCCGACCTGGGCCCGATCGGCGCCAACGGCCTGGCCGCCGCCCGCGACTTCCGGGCGCCGGTGGCCGCGTACGAGGACAGCGAGCGGCCGACCGAGGTCGTCAACAAGTTCTGCGGCAACCTCTGGACCGCGACCTACGACCACTCCCCGCTCGACGTGGTCGCCTGGCACGGCACGCACGTCCCGTACGTGTACGACCTGCGCAAGTTCAACGTCATCGGGTCCATCAGCTACGACCACCCGGACCCGTCCATCTTCACGGTCCTGACCTCGCCCTCCGACACCCCGGGCCTGGCGGGCGTGGACTTCGTGGTCTTCGCCCCGCGCTGGCTGGTCGGCGAGGACACCTTCCGCCCGCCGTACTTCCACCGGAACGTGATGAGCGAGTACATGGGTCTGATCGAGGGGGCCTACGACGCCAAGGCCGAGGGCTTCGTCCCCGGCGGCGGCTCGCTGCACAACATGATGTCCGCGCACGGCCCGGACCGGGAGACCTTCGACAAGGCCAGCGCCGCCGAGCTGAAGCCGCAGAAGATCGACGACGGCCTGGCCTTCATGTTCGAGACCCGCTGGCCGATCACCGCCACCGCCCAGGCCGCCGGCGCGGACCACCTCCAGAGCCGGTACGACGACGTCTGGGAGGGTCTCGAACGCCACTTCCGCGCCTAGTATCTCCCCTGCCCCCGCACCGCTCCGCCTGGGAGAACCCCCCGTGACCGCCTTCGCCCCCGACTCCCTGGTACTGAACCGGAAGCTGCCGCTCTGGTACCAGGTGTCACAGTCGCTGCGCGCCTCGATACTCGGGCGCACCCCCGACGCCTCGCTGCGCCTGCCGACCGAGGAGCAGCTCGCCGAGCACTACGGGGTGAGCGTGCTGACGATGCGCCAGGCGCTCAAGGAGCTGGAGGGCGAGGGCCTCATCAGCCGGCACCGGCGGCGCGGCACGTTCATCGAGCCGGGCGCCCGCCGCAGCGCCCCGGTGCGGCTGCTCGGCTCGGTCGACGCGATCGTGGCCCAGCAGTCGGGCGAGCGGACGACGGTTCTCGGCCATGAGCGGACGGCGGTGTCCGGGGAGCTGCTGGAGCACTTCCCGGACCTGCCGGAGGTGGTCACGTACCGCCGCCTGAGGCGCGACGGCCAGAGCGGGGAGCCGACGAACTGGGCGGAAAACGCGGTACGCCCCGAGCTCGCCGACGCGGTGGACCTCGCCGACCTGGAGCGCTGGCCGATGACCAAGGTGCTGCGCGACGTCGTCGGCGTGCGGATCAGCCGGATCACGGACACCGTCGAGGCACGGCTCGCCGACCCGGAGACGGCCGAGCTGCTCCAGGTACCGCTGCTGAGCCCGATCCTGCACTACACGGGCGTGACCTACGGGGAGGACGGGCGGGTGGTCGACGTGGCCCGGATCCGGTACCGGGGCGACCGGTTCTCCTTCACGGTCACCGTCGACGCGCCCTGAGCAGGGTCCGGGCGCGCTACTTCTGCTGCTCGTTCTCCTCCGTGAGGCGCTCGCCCTCGGCCTGCGAGGGGGTGGTGCGCATCGTCTGCGGGTGGTGGCGCTGCTCCCGCTGCTTCTCGTCCATGTCCTCGTCGAGCCGCTCGCCCTCGGCCTGCGAGGGGGTCGAATACTCGTCGTACTGACTCATGGCCGACTCCTCGGTCGGTACGGATGCGTACGTACGTGACGGACGCGTACATAAGGAGCGTAACCCTTCGGCCAGGACACGGCCCGGCCCCGGCGGCCCGTCGCTACCATCTGCCGGGTGAGCGAAGACGTACCGCTGCTGGACGATCTGATGCCCTGGGCCGTGAGCGGCCTGCGCCTGGGCCGTGCCTGGGTCGCGGCCCCCGATCCGGCCACGCTGCGCGCCCGCTGGACGGCCCTGACCGGGGCCGAAGGGCCGGAGCGCGAGAGGCTGTTCCGCCCGAGCCGGGCCCGTACGCCGTCCGCCGGCGCGGCCGCCCTGCCCGGGCAGCGTTCGGCCACCGCCCGCTTCGCCGACGACCCCGGCCCCTTCCCGGAGCCCGTACGGGTGCTCCGCGCGCCCTTCGACGAGCAGTGGCTGCTGCCCGACCAGCGGCTCATCGACGCGGCCCGCCCCGAGCTGTGGCGGGTGCTCGACGGGCAGCAGCTGTTCGCGGTGGAGACCCCCGGCCTGCTGGTCACCGCCCACCTCCCGGCCGGCCGGCTCGGCCGGATCCGCCCGCTGCACCGGCGCCCGGGCGGCGCCGAACCCAACCTCGCGCCGGGCCTGCTGCCCCTGCTCGGCGACCGGTACGGCGGCTGGGTCACCCCGGAGGACGTGCTGTGCTGGATCCTCGCCGCGGGCCGCCCCGGGCCCCGGGGGTACGAGGTCCCGCTCGCCGCCGGCCCCGAGCGCTGGCGGGCCGGGCTGGAGCTGGGCCGGCGGCTGCTCACCGTGCAGCTGCGCGGGGCGCGCGGCGGGGAGCCGCCCCGGCTGCCCGGCGGGCGGCGGCCGTACGTCCGGGCGGCGGTGACGGCCTGGCCGCAGGAGCTCGCGTACGACCCGGAGACCGAGACGCTGACGGTCGGGGACGGGGTCGTCTCCCCCGTCCCGGCCGGGGCGTGGGAGTACGAGGCGCAGGGCGTTCGGGTGCTGGAGTCCTGGTTCGCCGCCCGGTGCGCGCACCGGGAGCCGGGGGTGCGGGGCCTGGAGGGTTTCGGGCCGGCCGAGTGGCCGCAGGCCTGGACCTCGGAGCTGCTCGCCCTGGTGACGACCCTGGCGCTGCTGGCCGATCTGGCCCCGGAGCGGGCGGTGTTCACGCCCGGGCCGCTGCTCCCGGCCGCCGAGCTGGAGGCCGCCGGGGTACTGCCGCCGCCGCGCTGGTGCCGCCGTCCCGCGTCGGTACTGGACCACCAGGAGGAGGGCCCGGGCGGCCAGTTCGCCCTGCTCTGAGCCCAGGGGGCCCGGCCTGGTCCGACAGTCCCTAAGCCCCCCAAGCCCCCAGCAGCCGGGACACCGCGCGGTCGAAGACGTCGGCCATCTCCAGTCCCGTCCCGGGGACCGGGTCGCCGGCGGTGAGGGCCGCCGCGAGGTGCGGGTACTGCCCCGTCGCCAGCCGCGAGCCGAGCCAGGCCGTGCGTACGCCCTGCTCGGCGGCCTCGCTCCAGGGCAGCGAGCGGGCCCGCTCGGCCATGGCCAGCTCCCCCGCCACGAAGGTGGCCACCGTGCCGTTGATCGCGGCGACCAGCTCCAGCTTCTCCGCGCCGGACGCCTCCAGCGGCTCCAGGCAGGCCAGGCTGTGCTCCAGGTACCGCAGGGCGTGCGGGCTGAAGCCGTAGACCGGGCTCAGCAGCCGGGGCAGCCAGGGGTGGCGGAGCATCAGGGCCCGGGTCTGGCGGGCCAGGGCGAGCAGGTCGGCCCGCCAGTCGCCGGTCGGCGGAGTCAGCTCGTACTCGGCGCTGACGGCGTCGACCATCAGCTCGTGCAGGTCCTCCTTGCGCGGGACGTAGTTGTACAGGGACATCGTCCCGGCCCCGACCCCGGCGGCCACGCGCCGCATCGAGACCGCCTCGATCCCCTCCGCGTCGGCGATCCGGACGGCCTCGGCCGCGATCGAGTCGCGGCTGTGCGCGGGCCGCGGGCCGCGGCCGGCCCGCGGCGGGCGGGCCCAGATCACTTCGGGTTCAGCGGGGCGCCCGCCGGCAGTCATCGGTCACATCACCTCGTCGTTTCGCGGCCCTCGCCCCCATCTTAGTTACGTACACCGTACGGAGTGAGGTAGGGTGCGGTGCATGACAACTACGTACGCTGTACTTAGTGAAGGTCTGGAGAAGCACTACGGCGAGGTCCGGGCACTGCGCGGACTGGACCTGGCTGTCCCGGAGGGCACCGTCTGCGGGCTGCTCGGCCCCAACGGCGCGGGCAAGACCACCGCCGTGCGGATCTTCACCAGCCTCACCACGCCCACCGCCGGCCGCGCGCTGGTCGCGGGCCACGACGTCACCCGCGACCCCGCCGCCGTGCGCCGCGCCATCGGGGTCACCGGCCAGTACGCCTCCGTCGACGGAGACCTGACGGGCCGTGAGAACCTCCGCCTCTTCGCCCGCCTCGCCGGACTGCGCGGACGCCCCGGCCGGGAGCGCGCCGACGGGCTGCTGGAGCGCTTCGGGCTGGCCGAGGCCGCGGACCGGGTCGCCTCGACCTGGTCGGGCGGTATGCAGCGGCGCCTGGATCTGGCCGCCGGGCTGATCACCCGCCCCCGCGTGCTGTTCCTCGACGAGCCCACCACCGGCCTGGATCCGGCGGCCCGCGAGCAGATCTGGACGGCGGTACGGTCCCTGGCCGACGAGGGCACCACCGTCCTGCTCACCACCCAGTACCTGGAGGAGGCCGACCGGCTCGCCGACGACGTGGCGGTGGTCGACCGGGGCCGGGCCGTCGCCACCGGCACCCCGGCCGGACTCAAGGCCCGCATCGGCGCCCGTGCCGAGGTCACCGTCGCCGCACCGCCCGCCCTCGCGGGCGCGGCCGTGGTGCTCGACCGGCTCACCGGCGGCCGGCCCGCCCTGGACGAGGAACGCCTCACCGTCGGCGTGACCGTGCTGGACGCCGCGCTCACCCTGCCCCGGATCATCCGCGAGCTCGACACCGCCGGGATCCCGGTGACCGACGCGAGCCTGCGCCCGCCCACCCTCGACGAGGTGTTCCTGCGCCTCACCCGGACCCCCTCCGCCACCGCCGAGCACGACGACAAGGAAAAGGAGAACGCGGCATGACCACCCTGCTGTCGGACGGCGGCGCCGTCCTCACCCGTCAGCTGCAGAAGGCCCGGCACGCCCCGGCCCTGCTGATCCTGACCCAGACCATGCCGGTCACGATGCTGCTGTTCTTCGGCTACGTCTTCGGCAGCGCGCTCGCGATGCCGGGCGCCGAGTACCGGGAGTTCCTGGTGCCCGGGCTGCTCGCCGCCACCGCCGCGAACGGCCTGATGACCGGCATGTTCACCGCCGCGCAGGACGCCCACCGCGGGGTGATGGACCGTTTCCGCACCCTCCCCATGAGCCGGACCGCCGTCCCGCTGGGGCAGACGGCCGCCGACCTGCTGACCACGGCGGTGTCGATGGTCCCGCTGATGCTGGTGGGGCTGGCGATGGGCTGGCGGGTGGAGAACGGGCTGCCCGGTGCGCTGGGAGCGCTCGGCGTCCTGCTGCTGTTCCGCTTCGCCGCCGCCTGGGCGGGCACGTACCTGGGGCTGGTGAGCCGCAGCGAGGAGGCCGCCGGCCAGCTGGGCAGCGCCACGTTCGTGCTGCCGATGCTATCCAGCGCCTACCTGCCGACGGCCGGTCTGCCCGGCTGGCTGCGCACGGTCGCGGAGTGGAACCCGATCAGCGCCGTCGCCACCGCCGTACGGGAGCTGTGCGGGAACGCGGGCGGCCGGGCCGCACCGGGGGCGGCCTGGCCGGCGGAGCATCCGGTGGCGGGGGCGGTGCTGTGGTCGCTGCTGCTCCTGGCCGTGTTCGTGCCGCTGGCCACGCGCAGGTTCGCCCGCGGCCAGGGCTGAAACCCGTCGGACGGGTGACAGACCCCGCTCCGACCCGGTAGGCAGACCCCATGGCTACCGAACCCCTCCCACTCGCCGGTCTCACCGTCGTCGCCGTCGAACAGGCCGTCTCCGCACCCTTCGCCACCCGCCAGCTCGCCGACCTCGGGGCCCGGGTGATCAAGGTGGAGCGGCCCGACGGCGGCGATTTCGCGCGCGCCTACGACACCGCCGCCCAGGGGCTCGCCTCCCACTTCGTCTGGGCCAACCGGGGCAAGGAGTCCCTCGCCCTGGACCTGAAGGACCCGCGCGGGTTGGAGGTGCTGCACGCCCTGCTGGAGGGCGCCGACGTGTTCGTCCAGAACCTCGCGCAGGGCGCCGCCGCCCGCCTCGGCCTCGACGCGGCCGCGCTGTGCGCCCGTTACCCGCGGCTGGTCGCCGTGGACGTCTCCGGTTACGGCGCCGAGGGCCCGTACGCCCACAAGCGCGCCTACGACATGCTCGTGCAGTGCGAGGCGGGGCTGGTCTCGGTGACCGGCACGCCCGAGCGGCCCGTGAAGGCGGGGATCCCGGCGGCCGACATCGCGGCGGCGATGTACGCCTTCTCCGGGGTCCTCGCGGCGCTGCTGCGGCGCGGGACCACCGGGCGCGGCGGGCCGGTGGAGATCTCGATGCTGGACGCGCTCGCCGAGTGGATGGGGCATCCGCTGCACCACACGATGCACGGCGGGGAGCAGCCCGTACGGACGGGCCTGGCGCACGCCGTGATCGCGCCGTACGACGCCTACGCGACGGCCGACGGGGACCGGGTGCTGCTGTCGGTGCAGAACGACCGCGAGTGGCGGCGGCTCGCCCGCGAGGTGCTGGAGCGGCCGGAGCTGGCCGAGGATCCGCGGTACGCGACCAACGCGGCCCGCACCCGGGGGCGGGAGGACACCGACGCGGTGGTGGCCGGGGTCCTCGGCAAGCTCGCGGCCGGGGAGGCCGTCGAGCGGCTGGAGGCGGCCGGGATCGCCTGCGCGCGGCTCAACTCGGTGGCGCAGCTGGCCGCGCACCCGCAGCTGGCGGCACGGGACCGCTGGCGGGAGGTGGAGACGCCGACGGGCCCGCTGCGGGCCCTGCTGCCGCCGATCGGGCTGCCGGGGGGCGCGGAGGCGCGGATGGGAGCGGTGCCCGCGCTCGGCGAACACACCGATTCCCTGCTGCGCGGCCTGGGGATGACGGACGCGCGGATCGCGGAACTGCGCGGGGACGGTGTGGTCGCCTGAGGCCGGGGCGCCGGGGTCCGGCGCAGGGTACGCCGGAGGACGCCGGGTGAAGGGGACGGGGCCGGGTGCAGCCGGACGGGGCCGGCTGCGCTACGGGGACGGTCGCTGGGGGACGGTTACGTGCGACGGCTGCCGAAGAGGGTGCGCCGCAGCCTGCGCAGCGGTGCGAACAGCGCGACGCGCGCGCTGCGGCTCCGCTGGACGTGTGTGTGGTCGCGCGAGGTGAGCTCGCGCATCAGCAGGGTCGCCTCGGCCACGTCGTGGCGCGGGGCGGCGGGTCCGCCCAGCACGGCGAGGTGGCGGTCGAGGCGCGAGCTGACCGCGCTGCTCCCGCAGGTGATGGCAGGCACGCGGGGCGGCCTGCTGCGCATCGTTATCTGTTCCATGTCTCTCCCCACCCGTACGAGGGCACCCGGCCCGGGCAGGGTAACCCTATCCCCTGCACAATGTCCTCGGGTATCCCGGTGGTGTGAATTACCCCTGTGAGTACGGGTAGTTGACGATTACTCAGCGCAGCTGACCGTCACTCTCCGTGCGAGATGCGGCACTTGGGAACACGCTGAGTGAGGAGTGCAGAGAGTGTCGTCACGACAGGGGCCGCCCGGGCCGCGCTGCGCTAACTTGGAGTGATCACCCGTTGACGCAGGGGGGTATCGCGTGAGTGGGAACGAAAGCGGGGAGCCCGGGCGTGTCATCGCCGGGCGGTACCGGCTGCTCGGTCCGCTGGGCCGCGGCGGCATGGGGGTCGTGTGGCGCGCCCGGGACGAGGTGCTGGCCCGGGAGGTGGCGGTCAAGGAGGTGCGGGCGCCCGCCGGGCTGGACGCGGCCGAGGTCGGGCGGTTGTACCGGCGGCTGGAGCGGGAGGCGTGGGCCGCGGCCAGGGTCTCGCACCGCGGGGTGGTCACGGTCTACGACGTGGCCGCCGAGGAGGGCCGGCCCTGGATCGTGATGGAGCTCGTGCGCGGGCTCTCCCTCGCGGAGGTGCTGGAGGCCGAGGGGCCGATGACCCCGCAGCGGACCGCGCACCTCGGCGAGCAGGTCCTGGCGGCGCTGCGCTCGGCGCACGAGGCGGGGGTGCTGCACCGGGACGTGAAGCCCGCCAACGTCCTGGTCGCCAACGACGGGCGGGTGGTGCTGAGCGACTTCGGGATCGCGAGCCTGGCGGGCTCCTCGCCCCTCACGATGCCCGGCGAGGTGATGGGTTCCCCCGAATTCCTCGCGCCGGAACGGGCGTTGGGGCGCGATCCCGGACCGGAGTCGGACCTGTGGTCGCTCGGGGTGATGCTCTACGTGGCCGTGGAGGGGGTCTCGCCCTTCCTGCGGGACACCCCGGTGGCCACCCTGGAGGCCGTGGTGGACGGGGAGTTGCCCCCGCCGCGCCGGGCCGGGCCGCTGGAGCCGGTGCTGGAGGGGCTGCTGCGCAAGGACCCGGCCGCGCGGCTGCCCGCAGCGGAGGCGGCCCGGATGCTGCGGATCATCGGCGCGGGCGGCGCCGTACGGGCCGCGGGCGGGCCGGTGTCGGACCCCGACGCGCCGACGGCGGTCGTGGCGGGGCCGTACGAGGGGGCTCCGGCCCCCGTGGCGCCTCCTCCGCCGCAGCCGTCGGGGCAGGGCGGGGCCGGGGTGGTGCTGATCGTCGGCATCGCGGTGCTGCTGGGGGTGGCGGCCCTGCTGGTCTGGCTGGTGGTGCGGGACACCGGGGGCGGGGACGGGGCGGGCGGGCCGACGGGGAGCCCGGCCGTCCCGGAGCGGCCCTCGGGGTCCGCGTCGGCTTCGGCTTCGGCTTCTGCGTCCCCGTCCGCGACCACGGGGCCCGCGCAGAACGTCACCCTGTACGTGCACACCCTGCGCGCCGCCTACGCCGGGAGCTGCCCGCCGCCGGGGACGGGCGCGCCCGCGTTCACCGGCACGATCGAGGTGGCCCTGACGCCCGCCGTGGTGGAGTACCGCTGGGCCAGGCTCGACGGGTCCACGGCGGGCACGCCGTGGCAGAGCATCACGTACGAGGCGGGCGGGGCGCGGACCCGTCAGCTGAACCACGACGAGCCCGTGGGGAAGGCGGGCGAGAACGTCCAGGACGCGGTACGGCTGGAGGTGCGCGCGCCGCAGCTGAAGACCTCGGCCTGGCTGGAGTTCTCCGTGGCCTGCGAGAAGGAGGCCCCGACGGGCGGGGCCTCCTCCCCGGCTCCTTCCGGCTCACCCACCGGGACTCCGGCACCGCCGCCGACGGCGGGGCCGAGCCCGGCGGTCAGCCCCTAGGCCTTGCCCGCGAACACGGGCAGGTAGCCGCTGGACTGTCCGGTGGCGGTGGGGTGGTACGACTCGCCGATGTTGGCCCAGTTGACGCTGTGCAGCCAGGCGTCGCCGGAGCAGATCTCGTGGCCGGTGAAGGCCCCGACGACCGAGGCGAAGGTGAACCCGTGGTCGGCGGCGCGTTTGGCGATGGCCGCGTTGAGGTAGTCGGCCGCGCCGTTGATGGCGGAGCGTTCGCCCTCGGTGAGGCCGGCGATGCAGCTGCCGTTCAGCTTGTAGAAGCGGGGATAGCCGAGCACGACCACCCTGGCGGACGGCGCGCGGCCGCTGATGGCGTCGTAGACCCGGTCGAGCTGGCCGGGGAGGGTGGAGTCGACGTAGGCCTTGGCCTGGTTGACGCGGTTGACGCAGGTGGACTCGGACTGGAGCACACAGGTCGTCATCACGTCGGAGAAACCGGCGTCGTTGCCTCCGATGGTGATGCTGACCAGGTCGGTGCCGGAGTTGAGGGGGCCGAGCTGGCCGGAGAGGACGTCACCGGTGCGGGCCCCCGAACAGGCGGTGAAGGAGAAGGTCTGCGGGGAATGGGCGGCGGCCCACAGGGCCGGGTAGGCACGGGGGGTGCGCTTGCAGTCGCCGCTGGCGCTGTCGTATCCCCCGGCGCCGACGCCGGAGGAGTACGAGTCGCCGAGGGCGACGTAGCCGAAGTCGGCCTGGGCGGCGGCGGACGCCTGGCCGGCGCCGAACAGGGCGGCGCCCGCGGCGAGTAAGAGGGAGGAGGTGAGGGCGGCGAAGCGGCGCGACAGTCTCATGCTCATGTGTGCGGCTCCTTGTGGGGGTTACTCCTCAGTCCGTGGTACAAGCAGCCGGGGATGGCCGGAAGTGTTCATGCCAAGAATTTTCGGGGCGGGTTGACGCCGGAATCTTCACGACCGATGTGTTTGAAGAGGGAACTTGGGCACCCGATCCGGCGAAACACGGGTGCGGGAGGGCAGTTCGTGCCGGATCATGGGCGCCATGCCAGCAGACCCGCATGACGCGCTGCCGATCCGGCTCCACGTAGACGACAGTGACTCACCGTCGGACGTCGTCGACGCGCTCTTCCTCGGCCGGTTCGCGACCGGTGAGCAGCCGTACGCTCAGAGCGTCACCATCGAGCGGGTGAAGGCGGAGGCGACGCTGCTGCCCCCGCAGGCCACCGTGCTCCGCTCGGCGCGCGACACCGACCGCAGCGCCACGCTCGCCGAGGGCGAGGGCTGGACGGTCCTGGTCTCGCGCTGGAGCCGGGGCGCGGACGTGACGGTCACCGCCGTGAGCGACGAGCTCGCGCAGCGGGTGCTCGGCCAGGCCACGGACGGGGCCCAGGACGAGCCCGAACCGCAGCCGGACAACGTCACGATGGGCTTCTGGTACGTCTCCCCGCGCCGGGGCCCCTACCGGACCACCCGGCAGATCTCCGCCGGCACCTGGGCGGAGGTGCGGCCGAACTACACGGCGCCGGTGGCGGCGGCGATGGACCGGCTGATGAAGGTCACCCCGGACGACATCGCGGGACGGCTGCTGCTGTTGCACGGGCCGCCGGGGACGGGGAAGACCTCCGCGCTGCGGACGCTGGCGCGGTCGTGGCGGGACTGGTGCCAGGTGGACTGCGTCCTGGACCCGGAGCGGCTGTTCAACGACGTGGGCTACCTGATGGACATCGCCATCGGCGAGGACGAGGGCACCGCGAAGGGACGCTGGCGGCTGCTGCTGCTGGAGGACTGCGACGAGCTGATCCGCGGCGAGGCGCGGCACACGGCGGGGCAGGCGCTGTCGCGGCTGCTGAACCTGACGGACGGGCTGCTGGGGCAGGGGCGGAACGTGCTGGTCGGGGTCACGACGAACGAGGACCTGGAGCGGCTCCACCCGGCGGTGGTCCGGCCGGGGCGGTGCCTGGCCCGCATCGAGGTCGGGCGGCTGACGCACCGTGAGGCGGTGGAGTGGCTCGGGACGGAGGAGGGGGTGTCCCGGGAGGGGGCGACGCTGGCGGAGCTCTTCGCCCTCCGGCGGGGGACGGGGCCGGCCGCCGTCCTCCCGGCGCAGCCGCAGTCCGAGGCGGGCCTGTACCTCTGACGCCGTGGCCGCTGCGCGGGCCGGGACCCTGCGGGGCTACTGGGCGGCGTAGCGGGCCCGGAGGGCGGCGGCGGCCGCCGCTACCGCTTCCGGTTCCGTGAGGCCCAGCCGGTGGGCCCGTTCCGCGTACGCCTGCGCCGCGAGGGCCGCCTCCCGCGAGGATCCCTCCGCCGCCGCGACGAACGTCCCGTTCCGGCCCCGCGTCTCGATCACCCCGTCGGCCTCCAGCGCCCGGTACGCCTTCGCGACGGTGTTCGCCGCCAGCCCCAGTTCCTCCGCCAGCCCCCGCACCGTCGGCAGCTTGAAGCCCGCCGGAAGCCGTCCGGAGCGGGCCCGGTCCGCGATCTGCGCGCGCAGCTGTTCGTACGGGGCCGCCGAGCCGGCCGCGCCGTCGATCCTGAGCCTGAGAGGGTTGGTCGAGGTCACGAGCCGATTGTAATTCGCAGGCGCCCGTGGGCGATCCGCCCGTAACGTCGGCCGCATGACGCTCCACGCCGTGCACGTACGCGACCTGCGCCCCCACGACCCCGCCGACGCCGAGGCCGTCGTACGGGTGCGCGATGCCGCCCTGCCCTTCATGATCACCACCGTCGGCGGGGTGGCCTTCGCGCTCGACTCCGCGCATCCCGACGCCCGCTACCGCCTCCTGCTGGCCGAGACCGCGGACGGCCAGGTCATCGGCACCGCCCAGGTGGGCCTCGCCCACGACAGCCCCCAGCCGGGCCAGTCGTACGTCAACGCCTACGTCCACCCCGCCGCCCGGACCCGCGGCGCCGGAACCGCCCTGCTGCGCGCGGCGGAGGAGCACCTCGCCGCGCACGGGGCCGTGGACGTGTACGCATGGGTGCTCGACGAGCCCGCGAACCGGGCCTTCGCCGAGCGGCACGGCTACCGGCCCAGCCGCTCCTCGAAGTTCCAGCGCCTGGACCTGGCGGAAGCCGCCCTGCCACCGCTCCCCCACGAGCTGCCGCCCGGGGTGGAACTGCGCCCGGCGTCCGCCTTCGCCGCCGACCCGCGGCCGCTCTTCGAGGCCGACGCCGAGGCGACGGCCGACGAGCCGAGCGACGTCCCGGCCTCGCTCGACGACTACCAGCGGTGGCTGGACGGCGTCTGGCACGACCCGACCCTCGACCACGAGCTGACCTCGGTCGCCCTCGTCGACGGGGTCGTGGCCGCCTTCTCGGCCGCCCGGACCGACGGCCGCACCCGCTACCTCTCGGCGATGACCGGCACCCGGCGCGCCTTCCGCGGCCGCGGCCTGGCCAAGCTCGCCAAGACGGACTCACTGCACCGGGCCCGCGCGGCCGGGTACACCGAGGCCTTCACCGGCAACGACGCCGGGAACGGACCGATGCTCGCGATCAACGCATGGTTCGGATACGAGATCTGCGCGACCGAGACGCGCTTCACGAAGAGGATCGAAGGAGCAGCACGGTGAGCAGCACCTGGACCATCACCCTGACCAAGGGCGGCCGTACCAAGATCAGTTACCCGGCGGCGCAGCTGGCCGACGACGGTGACCGGATCTCGGTGCGGGCCCCCTGGGCGGCCGACGGCGTACGGGACTTCGGCTTCGTCCGGTTCGAGCCCGGCGACGTGTTCGTCGAGCACTACTGGCGAACGCGCTGGTACGCGGTCAAGGAGGTCTGGAGCGGCACGGGCGTCCTCAAGGGCTGGTACTGCGACGTGACGCGCCCGGTCGTGGTCCGCGAGGGCGAGATCCTCGTCGACGACCTGGACCTGGACCTGTGGGTGTCGGCGGACGGGACCACGGTCCTGCGGCTGGACGAGGACGAGTTCGCGGCGAGCGGTCTGGCCGCGGGCGACCCCGAGGCGGCCTCGCAGGCCGTACGGGCGCTGGACGCCCTGGACGAGCAGGCCCGGACGGGGGACGGGCTGGCCGCACTGCTGGGGTAGCCGGGGGGCCTGTCTGTGGGGGTGCTTAGGGCTTCCTTAAGCGGACCCTAAGGATCCTCTCCTGGGGCGGGAAGGCGGCCGGGCGGGCGTCCGGGCGGGCTAGCTTGGCCGGGCCGGGAGGGACCGGTGGCGGCGCCGCGCCGCCCGGTTCCGCCGGTGCACCCCTGCCCCGCGCCCGAAGGAGATCCACCCATGCCCGCACTCCGCCGCCGCACGGCCGCCCGTATCGCCGCCGCCGGTCTCGCCCCGCTCGCGGTGGCCGCGTACACGGCCGTCCCGGCGGCTGCCCACGGGTCGATGACGGACCCGGTCAGCCGGGTCGCGGCGTGCTACGCGGAGGGCCCGGAGGCGCCGAAGTCGGCGGCGTGCAAGGCGGCCGTCGCGGTGGGCGGGCCGCAGGCCTTCTACGACTGGAACGCGGTGAACATCGCGAACGCGGCCGGGAAGAGCAGGTCCCTGATCCCGGACGGGCAGCTGTGTTCGGCGGGCAACGGCAAGTACAAGGGCCTGGACCTGGCCCGCGCCGACTGGCCGGCCACCCCGATGACGTCCGGGGCGCACACCTTCCGCTACAAGGGGACCGCCCCGCACAAGGGCTCGTTCGAGCTGTACGTGACGAAGGACGGCTACGACCCGTCGAAGCCGCTCACGTGGTCCGACCTGGAGCCCGCCCCCTTCGCCAAGGCCACCGACCCCGGCATGCAGAACGGGGACTACGTGTTCGGCGGGACCGTTCCCAAGAAGAGCGGGCGGCACCTCATCTACAGCATCTGGCAGCGCTCGGACAGCCCCGAGGCCTTCTACACCTGCTCGGACGTGGTCTTCGGCAAGGACGGCGGCAACGGCGGCGGTCCGGGGGCCACCCCGGGTACGGGCAAGCCCGGCGCCCCGGCGTCCGCGCGGCCCGAGCGGCCCGCGACCGCCGAGCCGCCCAAGGCGCCGACGGACGAGCAGATCTCCGAGGGCGCGGGCAGGTCCACCGTGGAGCACAACGGCCACGGCGACAACGACCCGAAGACGAACGGGCAGGGCGCCGCCTCACCGATCGCCGCCGCGCCGGCCGCCGCCCCCTCCCCCTCCCCGGCGGGCGGCGGGGAGGGCGGGAACCTCGCGGAGACCGGTGGCAACGGCGCCACCCCGGCGCTGGCGATAGCCGGGGCCGGGGTGGTGGCCGTCGGTGCGGCCGTACTGTTCGCCGTGGCCCGCCGCCGGGCTACGGGGGCGGGCCGGAGCGTGCGCTAGTCCTCAGTCGAAGACCGAGGCGCACGTGGTGCGTTCCGCGTGCGCCGGGTCGAGGGCGTTGACCGCCTCGTGCCAGGCGATCCGGTCGGTCAGGCCGATGGCCACGTGCTCCGAGAGGTCCAGGGGGCACAGGTCCTGGAGGACGACGTTGCGGACGTTCGGGCCGTCCAGGAAGGCGCTCCGGTACGGGGTGACCACCTCGTCGTACTTGGTCGCGATCACCGTGTAGGCGACGCCGGGGACGGTGTCGCCGCCCGCGTTCAGCTTCTGCTGGAAGGCGGAGCCGGCGATCTGGTCGGCCAGCCCCGGGGTCGCGGTGCTGATCAGGTCGGCCGCCCCGGGGAAGTACGGGAGCAGCTGGGTGAGTCCGGACAGGGTGGTGCCGTGGTTGTCGGGGGCGAGGCCGACGAGGGCGTTGACCTTGCCGGCGCCGCCCAGGAACTTCAGGTAGTAGCGCGGCATCATGCCGCCCTGGGAGTGGCCGACGAGGTCGGCCTTGGCGGAGCCGGTGGAGGCCAGGACCCGGTCGACGAACGCGTCGAGCTGGCCGGCCGACTGGTCGATGGGGCCGAGCCCGTTGAAGAGGGGCACACCGGGCAGCTGGCCGTAGTCGAGGGAGTAGACGCAGTACCCGCGGTGGACCAGGTACGGGGCGAACCCGAGCCAGTTGTCGACGGAGTTGCCGAAGGTTCCGTGGACGAGGACGACCGGGCGGGGGTGTGCGGCGGACGGCTTGCAGGACCAGTCGTTCCAGCCGCTGCTGGGAGCGGACGCCGCCTGCGCTGCGCCGGTGGGGGCGACGAGCGCGGCGGCGGCCAGGGTGAGGACGGCCAGCGGGCGGAGCAGGCGTCTCCAGGGCAGCATCGCGTGATCTCCTTGCGGGTCAAGGGGAATGAGGTGGGGGGCACGTCCCGTGATCCGGATCACAGTTGGGAGCTGCTGCCGCTAAATTACGGTCGAGTAGCAAGACTTGGAAGTTACGCGGCGGTAAAAACTCGCGTGTCCAGCGCGCCTCCAGTACCGCTCGGGAAAAATGGACGCCCCGCATCCCCCGACACGAGGTGATCCGCAGCCATGCACGAGGCACCCGGAGCCGGTACCGCCCTGACCACCCCGCCGGCCCTGGCCGCCGACCCGCTCGTGGCCGCCGTCACGGAGGCCGCCGTACGGGTCCTGCGGCCGGAGGCGGAGCGGACCGCGGCCGAGGGGGTGCCCCGTACGCACCTGAACGCGCTCGCCTCCTGCGGGGCGTACGGGCTGATCGGATACGAACCGGGGGCGGCTTCCGGCCTCACGCCCCGTCAGGTGGTGCGGGAGGTCCACGAGGTGCTGGCGGCCGTGGACCCGTCGACCTGGTTCGTGTGGACCCAGCACGTCCCGCTGGCCAAGGCCCTCGTGCAGGCCTCCGGCCCGGCGGGCGCCGCCCTGCGCGAGAGCTGGCTGCCGGCCCTCGTGCGCGGGGAGCGGCGGCCGACGGCGGGCTACGCCTTCCTGCGCCACCCGCGCCCGCCCGTCACGGCGGAGCGGGTCCCCGGCGGCTGGCGGCTGACCGGGCGGATGCCGTGGGTGACGGGCTGGGGGGTGGCCGACTCCGTGTACGCCGGCGCCGTCACCGGCTCCGACGAGGCGGTCCTCGCCCTGGTCGACTGCGCCCCCGGCACCCGGGTGGAGGGGCTGAGCGCCGTCGAGGGGGCCCCGCTGTGGGCGATGGGCGGGACGCACACGGCCACCGTCGAGCTGCGCGGGGTCCTCGTGCCGGACGAGCAGGTGTTCGGGGTGCTGCCCCGGGCCGAGTGGATCCGGGCCTACGACCTGGAGAACGCCGACGCGCAGCCGGCCGTCTTCGGCCAGCTGCGCGCGACGGCCGACTTCCTGCTCCGCTCGGCCCCGTACGAGGGACTCGGCCTGCGCCTCGCCGAGAAGACCGCCCGGCTGCGCGCCGAGGCCTACGCCCTGCGCGACGAGCTCCCGGCGGGCGAGGGCGTCGCGGCGCGCCTCGCCCTGCGGGCCGCCGCCCTGGACCTGGCCGTGCGGGCGGCCGCCACCTGCGTGGCCGTGGCCGGCGGCCGGGCGATCCAGTACGGGCACACCGCCGGACGCCTCTCCCGCGAGGCCCAGTTCCACCTGATCCAGGCCCAGACGACCCCGCTGCGCACGGAGACGGCCCGCCTGATACTGGGCGACCTCTGACCTCCGGTCCGCACGCTGGCCGAGGGCCGGCCCGCAGCTCCCGCCGGGGGTCGGCCGAAGTCGGCACGGTCGGACCTGGGAGCACGGCTTTCAGCGCCCCGGAGGCGAACCGAGCCCCAGAAGAACAGCAGGGCGGACTGTGCCGGGGCCGAAGCGGGCGTTGGCCCGGTCGATGGCGGCCTCCACCGTCAGGCGGGCCTCGCGGACCGGGTCCAGCGAGAGCTGCCGGGTCACGCCCTCCGCGGCCGTGAGGTCCTCGGCGCGCAGCACCATGCCGGTCAGCCGGGCCCGTTGCAGGCCCGCCGCGTCCATCAGCCGGTACGCGAAGGTGCGCAGGTCCTCGTCGTGGGCGGAGGGTTCCGTCAGCCGCCGGGACCTCTCCCACCGGGTGCCGCCCGCGAACTGCAGGGTCAGGCACAGGGAGCGGGCGGCCTGGCCGCGGCCGCGCAGCTGGGCGCCGAGCCGGACCACCAGGCCGAGCAGCGCGGCCCGGGTGTGCGGGCCGTCCAGCTCCTGGCGGGCGAAGCCGGTGCGGACGGCGGCCGAGGAGGGCAGGTCGCGCGGGGTGACGGGGCGCGGGTCGATCCCGTGGGCGCGCTCCGCGACGAGCCGGCCGGCCCGGCGGCCGAGGATCCGGTCGAGGACGCCGGGCGGTACCTGCGTGAGCGCGCCGACGGTGTGCAGCCCGTACCCGCGCAGCGCCTCGGCCTGCCGGGAGCCGAGCCCGTACAGCTCCTCCACGGGGAGGGGTGCGAGGAAGCCGGCCACCTGCTCCGCCGGGACGGCCAGGACCCCGCCGGGTCCCGGGATGCGGGCGGAGGCCATGGCCGCGACCGCCCAGGTGCCCGCGACCCCGATCCGTACGTCGGTGCCGAGCCGGGCCACCGCGCGCAGCCGGACCACCTCGGCGATGCGGGCGGCGTCGGCGCCGAAGTACCGCCGGGCGCCGCGCACCTGGACCAGCGCGGCCCGCGGCGGCAGGGCCTGGACCAGCGGGGAGAACTCCCGCAGCAGCTCCAGCACCTCGCGGTAGCCCTCCCCGGACAGCCCGGGGAGGCAGCGCACGTGCAGGACCCCGGCCGGGTCGGTGGCCGCCGGGGTGTGCCGTGTGGCCGGTGCCGGCGTCATCCCGCGCTCCCCGGGCTGGAGTGCCACAGTTTGCGGCCGGTCGCGGCGCGGTCGCCGGGCGGCTGGAGGTCGGCCCACGGGTTCATCTCGTAGCCGGTCGGCAGGTGGATGCGCCGGCCGGTGTCCCCGGGCCCCTCGGGCAGGGGCTGTGCCAGCCGGGCCGTGACGGCCTCCAGGCCCTCGTCGTCGCGCAGCCGCACCAGTTCGGCGAGGTCCCAGGCGGCCGCCCCGACCACGCTCAGGCTCTGCGGGCCGCGCCGCTGCACGACGCCCCGGACCAGCAGCAGGAAGGAGTGGAAGACGGTGTGCGCGCAGGCCTCCTGGCTGTCGTCGAAGAAGGCCAGGTCGACCAGGCCGGTGCCGTCGTCCAGGGTGGTGAAGATGACCCGCTTCCCGGAGCGGATCGGCGGGGTCTGGGTGGCCGCCTTGGCGCCCGCGACGAGTACGGTCCGCCCGTGCGCGGTGTCCCGCAGGCGGCGTGCCGGGACGACGCCCAGCTCGGCGAGGAAGGCGTGGTGGCCGTCCATCAGGTGGCGGGAGGCGTCCATGCCGAGGACGCCGAGTTCGGCGCTGAGCCGTTCGGCCTCGGTCAGGTCGGGCAGGCCGACGGGGGCGGTGGACCGGCCGCCGCCGAGCGGGAGTTGGGCTCCGCCGCGGGCTCCGGCGGCGCGCTGGGCGCCGTGCAGTTCCGTCAAGTGCAGCAGCAGGTCACGGCGGTTCGCTCCGAAGGCGTCCAACGCCCCGACCTGTGCGAGCCGTTCGGCGACCGGGCGGCCCGGGTGGGCGCGGTCCCAGAAGTCGCGCAGGGAGGCGTACGGCTGTCCGTCCTCGATGCGCAGGGCCTCGGCCTCGCTGATGCCGTGGACGTCGGCCAGCGCGAGCCGCAGCCCCCACCTCTCCGGATCATCGGACACCAGTTCGATACGGTGGGCCACCGCCGAGCGGTTCACGTCCAGCGGCAGCACCGGCACGCCCCGCCGCCGGGCGTCCGCCAGCAGCAGCCGCTTGGGGTACATGCCCGGGTCGTGGGTGAGCAGCCCGGCGTAGAAGGCCGCCGGGTGGTGGGCCTTGAGCCAGGCCGACTGGTACGTGGGCACGGCGAAGGCCACCGCGTGCGCCTTGCAGAAGCCGTAGCTGCCGAAGGCCTCGACGATCTCCCAGGTCCGGGCGACCACCTCCGCCGAGTAGCCGCGCCCGGCGGCCGTCGCAGCGAACCAGGCCTTGATCCGGCCCTGCGACTGCGGGTCGGAGAGCCCGCGCCGCACCCGGTCGGCCTCGTCGCGGCCGCAGCCGGTCATGACGTGCACGATCTCGATGATCTGCTCGTGGAAGACCACCACCCCGTAGGTCTCGCGCAGTGCGTCGGCCAGGTCCGGGTGCGGGAAGCGGACGGGGGCGCGCCCGTGCCGGGCCTCGATGAAGGGCCGCACCATGTCGGCGGCGACCGGGCCGGGCCGGAAGAGGGAGATGTCGACGACCAGGTCGTGGAAGGTGGCCGGCTGGAGCCGTCCGACCAGGTCGCGCTGGCCGGGGGACTCGATCTGGAAGCAGCCCAGCGTCTCGGCCGAGCGGATCAGCTCGTACGTGGCCCGGTCGCCCGGCGGGACCTGCGCGGGGTCGTCGAGGTCGAGCTCCTGCCCCGTGGCGCGGCGCAGCTCCGCGACGGCGTGGGCCATCGCGGACTGCATCCGCACGCCCAGCACGTCGAGTTTGAGCAGGCCGAGGTCCTCCACGTCCTCCTTGTCGAACTGGGACATGGGGAAGCCCTCGCCGCTGGTCGGGACCACGGGGGTGCGGGCGAGCAGGGTGGCGTCGGAGAGCAGCACCCCGCACGGGTGCATGGCGGTGCCGCGCGGCAGTGCGTCCAGCGCCTCGACGAGGTCCCACAGCCGGGCGTACTCCTCTCCCCGTACGCCGTCGCGTACGCCGCGCAGCTCGGGCAGTTCGGCCAGGGCCGCGCGGGCGTCGCGGGCCCGGATGTGCGGGAAGGCCTTGGCGAGCCGGTCGACGGCGGCCGGGTCCATGGCGAGGGCGGCGCCGACGTCGCGGATGGCGTGGCGGACCCGGTAGGTCTCGGGCATGGCGACGGTGGCGACGCGTTCGGCGCCGAAGCGGGCGATGATCCGGCGGTAGACCTCCAGCCGGCGGGCGGACTCCACGTCGATGTCGATGTCGGGCAGGACGCGGCGGCGCCGGGACAGGAACCGTTCCATGAGCAGGCCGTTGGCGACGGGGTCGGCGTGCGCGATGCCGAGGAGGTGGTTGACGAGGGAGCCGGCGCCGGAGCCGCGGGCGGCGACCCGGACGCCCATCTCCCGTACGTCGTCCACGACCTGGGCGACCGTCAGGAAGTAGGAGGCGTAGCCGTGGTAGGCGATGACGTCGAGCTCCTCGTGCATCCGGTCCCAGTACGCGCGGTCGCCGGCGTAGCCGCGCAGCACCATGCCGGCGCCGGCGCGGGAGGTGAGCACCCGCTGGGCGGTGCGGTGGGCGGCGCCGACGAGGCGGGCCTCGGGGAAGTGCACGGAGCCGAGTCCGAGGTCGTCCTCGGGGTCCACGGCGCAGGCCTCGGCGGTCTCCCGGGTGCGGGCGAGCAGCCGGCGGGCGTCGGCGGGGCGCAGCCCGGCCGCCCGGGTGATCAGGCCGGCGGCCTCGGCCATGACGTCGGGGCCCTTGAGCCACCGTTCGCCGCTGTCGAGGGGGCCCCGGGGGTCGACGGGGACGAGCCGGCGGGCCGCGTCGAGGACGTCGGCGACCGGGCCCTGGCCGGGGTCGGCGTAGCGGACGGCGTTGGTGAGCACGGCGGCGACGTCCTGTTCGGCGGCGAAGCCGACGGTACGGGCGGCCAGGCGCAGCGAGCCGGGGCCGGTGCCGGGGCGGCCGTGGTGGACGGCCTCCAGGCGCAGGGCGTCCCCGTAGAGCTCCCGCCAGGGCGCGAGCAGCCGCGCGGCCCGGTCGGGACGTCCGGCGGCCAGCGCCCGCCCGACCTCGGACCCGGGCCCGAGCAGCACGAACACCCCGCCGCCGCCGAGGGCCTCCCGGGGCAGCAGGGGCTGCCCGTCGCTCCCGGCGGCAGGCACGAAGAGACCCGGGGCACCGGTCCCGTCCCCCGCGGCGGCACCCGGCCCCGCGAACCCGGAGGCGGCCGCGCCGCCGCCCGGGGCGTCAGGGGCGTGCGCGGCGGTGATCAGGCGGCAGAGTTCCGCCCAGCCGGCGGCGCCGTCGCGGGCCAGGAAGAGCGCGCGGGGGGCGGACTCGTCCACGAAGGCCCCGCCCCTGACGGGCACCCGCCGGCGGTACGAGGCCTCGGCCGCCGGGCCGCCCGTCCCGGCACCGCCCGACCTCCCGGGGGCCACCGCGGGGGCCACGGCCAGGTCGACTCCGAACAGCGGCCGGATCCCGGCCGCCGCGGCCGCCTTCGCGAAGCGGACCGCGCCCGCGAGGGTGTCGCGGTCGGTCAGGGCGAGGGCGTCCATGCCCCGCTCGGCGGCGCGTTCCGCCAGCCGCTGCGGGTGCGAGGCGCCGTAGCGCACGGAGAACCCCGAAACGGTGTGCAGATGCGTGAACCCGGGCACCCGCGGCCCTCCTGCTTCCCTCGACCTTCTTGCCACCCCCTTCTCCACCATAGAGCAATTCGAATATCCGTGCGAAACACTTGTTCGATCATCCATTCGGCCCTTCCCTGCTGCGTCCGCCCCCCGCCGCGCCGAGCGTGGGGGCATGACCCAGACCGCCAAGAGCACCGACACGGGCCCGTCCGGCGGCTTCCTCGCCGAGATCAAGGACGCCGTCACCACCCGGGCCGCCGTGCTGGTCCTGGGGGTGCTGGCCCTCCAGCTGGCCTTCATCACCTCGTACATCGGGGCCTTCCACCACCCGAAGCCCAGCGAGATCCCGCTCGCGGTGGCCGCCCCCGCCGAGCCGGTCGCCGCCCGGGCCGCGCAGCGGCTCGGCGCCCTGCCCGGCAAGCCGCTGGACCCGCGCGCGGTCGCGGACGAGGCGACGGCGCTCGCGCGGATCAGGAACCGGGAGGTGGACGGCGCGCTGATCGTCGAGCCGGCCCGCCCGAACGACCGGCTGCTGGTCGCGAGCGGCGCCGGCGCCTCGCTCTCCCAGGCCCTGGAGCAGATCGTCACCCTGGCCGAGAAGTCCCAGGGCCGGGGCCTGACCGTGGTCGACGTGGCCCCCGCCGACCAGGGCGACAGCCGCGGCCTGAGCTCCTTCTACCTGGTCGTCGGCTGGTGCGTGGGCGGCTACCTGTGCGCCGCGGTCCTCGCCGTCAGCGCCGGCGCCCGGCCCGCGAACTCCGCCCGCGCCGTCATCCGGCTCGGCGCGCTGCTCCTGTACTCCGTCGCCGCCGGGCTGCTCGGCGCGGTCATCGCGGGCCCGGTGCTGGGCGCGCTGCCCGGCCCGATCGCGGCCCTGTGGGGGCTGGGCACGCTGGTGGTCTTCGCGGTCGGCGCGCTCACCCTGGCCCTCCAGGGGCTGGCGGGCGTGGTCGGCATCGGCCTGGCCATCCTGCTGGTCGTGGTGTTCGGCAACCCGAGTGCGGGCGGCGCCTACCCGTACCCGCTGCTGCCGCCGTTCTGGCGGGCCATCGGCCCCGCCCTGCCGCCGGGGGCCGGTACGTACGCCGCGCGCTCCCTCGCGTACTTCCGGGGCAACGGCGCGGCCGGCCCGATGCTGGTCCTGTCCGCCTGGGCGGTGGCCGGGGCCGGGGTCACGCTGGCCTGCGCGGTCGCCCGCCACGGCAGGCCGGGGGCGGCGGTGGGCAGCGGCCTGCCCGACGACGCACCCTCGGTCCCCCGCTTCACGGACGGGGGCACCGGGCCCCGCTGAACGCGCCCCGCCCTCGATTCCCGTGGGATCGCGCCCTATCGCATCCACCGCACCGGGAGCACAATCACCCTGACGGCTCGGGCCCGACGTGAGGGGGGAGCGCGTGCGCGAAGAGGTGCGCACCGCTGACGGACGCGTCCTGATGGCGGAACACTGGGGTGACCCCGACGGCAAGCCGGTCTTCCTGCTCCACGGCATGCCCGGCAGCAGGCTCGGCCCGGCCCCCCGGGGCATGGTCCTCTACCAGCGGCGGGTACGGCTCATCGCCTACGACCGGCCCGGCTACGGCGGCTCCGACCGCCACCCGGGCCGCACCGTGGCCGACGTGGCCCAGGACGTGGCCACCGTCGCCGACGCCCTCGGCGTGGACACCTTCGCCGTGGCCGGCCGCTCCGGCGGCGGCCCCGGGGCCCTGGCCTGCGCGGCGCTGCTGCCGGAGCGGGTGACGCGGACGGCGGCGCTGGTGCCCCTCGCGCCCCGGGACGCGGAGGACCTGGACTGGTTCGCGGGGATGGCCGCCTCGAACGTACGGGAGTACACCACCGCCTCCGTCGACCCCGAGGAGCTCACGGCCCGGCTGATCCCCCGGGCCAGCGGTATCGCCCGGGACCCCGGGCGGCTGCTGGACGAGCTGCGCCGGGAGCTGACCGCCAGCGACCGGATGATCGTCTCGGACGCCGGCCTGCGCGCCATGCTGCTGCGCAACTACCGTGAGGGCGTGCGCACTTCGGCGTACGGGTGGATCGACGACATGTTGGCGGCCAGCAGCCCCTGGGGGTTCGACCCCGCCGACATCCGCTGCCCCGTGCTGATCTGGCACGGGGAGCTCGACGTCTTCTCCCCCGTGGGCCACTCGCGCTGGCTGGGCCGCCGCATCCCCGGCGCCACCACCACCATCGACCCGGACGCCGCGCACTTCGCGGCCCTGCGCGCGCTGCCGGACGTCCTCACCTGGCTGCTGCGCGAACTGCCCGCCCCTTCCCTGGGCGAGCAGCAGCCCGCGTAGGCCTCCGCGGAGCGCCCCCGGGGAACTGGATCTTGCCGTGCGGCGAACGGCCGAATACACCACCTCGACTATTCCCCCACTCTTTCTATAGAACGCTTGACCAGGCGTCATGTCTCGGTTGCCAATGGGGTGCAGGCGAGTAAAGTCCCAGCCAGACGCCGGCGGCGCGCCGGTGCCCCTCCTTCCCATTTCATATGGCCTCCCCGAGGACGGTGCCATGAACACTTCCGCAACCCCGCCGACCAGCTCGGCCAAGGACCGCCGGGTCCCTCTCGACAAGATCGACACCCGTAGTGCGTCCGTTGTCGCGGCCCTTGGCCGAGTGCTGCCGTCGGAATCCGGCCGTCACTCCCAGGCGCCGATCTTCAACTCTGCGCTCTGATAACGGAGTACGCGCTCTAGACTGGTGGAATGACCGGCCTGATCGCATTTCGCGAGATCGTCCTGAAGGTTCACAGCAGATGCGATCTTGCTTGTGATCATTGCTATGTCTACGAACACGCTGATCAGAGCTGGCGAGCCCGGCCGAAAGTGATCTCCCCCGGGGTCATTTCCCAGACCGCGTCGCGGCTCGCCGAACATGCCCGTGACCATGCACTCCCCTCCGTCACGGTGATCCTCCACGGAGGGGAACCCCTGCTGGCGGGCCCGGACCGACTGCGCCTCGTGTGCGAGGAGTTCACCCGCGCGCTCGCTGCGACGGCCACCGCCCTCGACCTGCGCATCCACACCAACGGGCTCCAGCTGAGCCGCCGTTACCTGGACCTCTTCGCCGAGTACGGCGTCCGGGTCGGCGTCTCCCTCGACGGTGACCGCGCGGCGAACGACCGCCACCGGCGCTTCGCGGACGGCCGCACCAGCCACCCGCTGGTCCTGGAAGCCGTCACCCTGCTCCGCTCGGAGCCCTACCGCCACCTGTACCAGGGCCTGTTGTGCACCGTGGACGTGGCCAACGACCCCGTCGCCGTCCTGGACGCCCTGGTCGACCTGGAACCGCCCCGGGTGGACTTCCTGCTCCCCCACGCCACCTGGGAGACCCCGCCGGCCCGGCCCGGCGGCGCGCCCGACGCGTACGCCCGCTGGCTGCTGCGGGTCTTCGACCGGTGGGAGCAGCTGGGGCGCCCGGTACACGTACGGCTCTTCGAGTCCCTGCTGTCCACCCTGCGCGGCGGGCCCAGCCTGACGGAGTCCCTGGGGCTGGCCCCGACCGACCTGGTGGTGGTCGAGACCGACGGGACGCTGGAGCAGGTGGACTCCCTCAAGAGCGCCTTCGAGGGGGCCGCCGCCACCGGCTTCAACGTCTTCGACCACGCCTTCGACGAGGTGGCGGCCCACCCCGGGGTGCGGGCCCGGCAGCTGGGGCTGGCGGGCGTCAGCGACACGTGCCGGCGGTGCCCTGTCGTACGTTCGTGCGGCGGCGGGCTCTACACCCACCGCTACCGGGAGGACGGCGCGGGCGGGGCGGGCTTCGACAACCCCTCCGTGTACTGCTCCGACCTGCGGGAACTGGTGGAGGGGGTGGAGGGGCGGGCGGCCGGCCGGGAGACCGCGCCGGAGCTGGCCGACCCGGCCGAACTCACCCGCTCCCAGGAGGAGCTGACCCGCGCCCTGCTGGCCCGGCTGCACGGCGAGCTCGCCGCCGACTCCGGGTGGGCCCGGGCCTGGGCCCTGCTGACCGGGGTCGAGGAGGCGGACCCGGACGCGCTGGACGCCGTACTGGGCCACCCGTTCACCCGGACCTGGGTCCTGGAGTCCCTGGAGGCCGCCCTGGAGGGCCGCCCGGACACCCCGGGCGCGGCCCGCAGGCTGGCCGCGCTGGCGGCCGCCGCCGTACTGCGCGGCGGGCTGGACCTGCCGGCCGAAGTGGCGTACCGGGACGGCGAGGTGTACCTGCCGACGCTGGGCCTGCTGCGGCTCGGGGAGCCGGGTACGGAGGGCCGGGCCGCGCTGCACGCCACCGGCGAGGGATACGCGGTCGTCCGGGCGGGCCGCACCGAGCACCGCTTCGGCCCGGCGGCCGGCGACGCGCGCTGGCTGCCCGTACGGACCTGGTCGCCCGGGCCCCGGCGGCCCACGGTGGCACTGGAGGACCTGGACCCGTACCGCAACTGCTTCGCCCGCCCGCCCCGGCTGCGGCTCGGCGCCGGGGAGGCCGACGCGTGGCGGCGGCGCCTCGACGCGGCCTGGGCACTGCTGCGCCGTACCGTCCCCGAGTTCGCCCGGGCGGCCGCCGCCGGGCTGAGCACCCTGACCCCGCTGGCGGGCGGCCCGCGGGCCCAGGGCTGGGGCGAGGCCGGGCGGCACGGGCCGGGCGCGCTCGGGGTGCCGTACGCCGCCGGGGTGCGGGAGACCGCGCTGGCCCTGCTGACCGGGGGGCGGCGGGCCCGGCTGCGGGCGCTGACCGAGGTGGCCGACCTGTACGCGCTGGACGGGGCCTGGCAGCACCCCTCGCCCTGGCGGACCCGGCCGGTGCCGGTGTCGCGGCTGCTGGCCGACGTGCACGAGCGGGTCGCGGTGGAGGCGTACCGGCGGGCCACCACCACCCAGGAACCGGGCGGCACGGACCGGATCCACCGGGCCCTGGACCGGCTGTCGGAGGCCGCCGAGCTGACGGTGACCGGCAAGCGGCTGGTGGAGGAGCTGCGCTGGGAGCTGAAGGCGGTGGACGCGTGACCACCCCCGCCGCGTCGCCCCGGCCGTTATCCCGCCCGCCGGGCGGCACGGGCCGGGCGCGCCCGGCGCCCGGCGCGCTGGCCCTGGCCGTCCAGC
>NZ_JBEZWL010000094.1:0-29032 GCF_040648015.1 Streptomyces sp. NPDC029216
CCGCGGCCGGCGTCGGCGGGATCATCAAGATGGTCGAGGCCATGCGCCACGGCGTCCTGCCCCGGACCCTGCACGCCGAGGAGCCCTCCCCGCACATCGACTGGACCTCGGGCACCGTCCGCCTCCTCACCGAGCCCGTCGAGTGGACGCAGGGGCCGCGCCCCCGGAGGGCGGCCGTCTCCTCGTTCGGCTTCAGCGGCACCAACGCCCACGTCGTCCTGGAACAGGCCCCCGAATCCCCCGTCGAGGCCGGCACCACGACACCCTTCCCGGCGCCGTGGCTGCTCTCCGCCAAGAGCCCGGAAGCCCTGCGCGCCCAGGCCCGCGCCCTCCTGCCGTACGCCCAGGACCCGGGCCGGGCGGCAGTGGACGTGGCCCGTTCCCTGGCCACGGGCCGCAGCGCCCTGGAGCACCGGGCAGCCGTGATCGCGGAGGACCCGGCCGGGATGCTGGAGGCCCTGACCGCCCTGGCGAACGGTGCCCCCTCGCGGGCGGTGGTCCAGGCCACGGCTGCTGCCCCCGGGAGCGGGAGGCACGCCTTCCTGTTCTCCGGGCAGGGCAGCCAGCGCCTGGGCATGGGGCATGAACTGCACGCCGTCTTCCCGGTGTTCACGGAGGCCTTTGACGCGGTGTGCGCGGCCCTGGATCCGCATCTTGAACTGCCGCTGCGGGATGTGGTGTTCGGTGAGGATTCGGAGCTGTTGAACGAGACCGGGTTCACCCAGCCGGCGTTGTTCGCGGTCGAGGTGGCGTTGTTCCGGCTGGTGGAGTCCTGGGGTGTGCGTCCGGACTTCCTGGCCGGGCACTCGGTAGGTGAGTTCGCCGCGGCCCATGTGGCGGGCGTGCTCTCCCTGGAGGATGCGGCGAAGCTGGTGGCCGCGCGGGGCCGGCTGATGCAGGCGCTCCCGGTGGGCGGGGCGATGGTGGCGGTCGAGGCTTCCGAGGAGGAGGTACGAGCCCTGCTGCCCGGGTTCGAGGACCGCGCCGACATCGCCGCTGTCAACGGGCCTACGTCCGTGGTGGTTTCGGGTGCCGAGGCTGCGGTGGCGGAGCTGGCCGGGAAGCTCGCGGCCGAGGGCCGTAAGACCAAGGCCCTGACGGTTTCGCATGCTTTCCACTCGCCGCTGATGGACCCGATGCTCGACGAGTTCCGTGCCGTCGCCGAGTCCGTCTCCTTCGGGGCCCCGAGCCTGCCGATCGTCTCCACTCTCACCGGCCGGATCGTGAGCGCCGAGGAGTTCGGTTCGGCCGATTACTGGGTGCGTCATGTCCGTGAGGCCGTCCGTTTCGCCGACGCCGTGACCGCCCTGGCGGCCGAAGGCGTGCGCACCTTCCTGGAGATCGGCCCCGGCGGGGTCCTGACCGCCCTGGCCCAGGAGGCCCTGGACGCGGACGCCGTGGCCGTGGCGCTCCTGCGCACCGACCGTGCCGAGGCCCTGGCCGTCTCCGCCGCCCTCGCCCGGCTCCACGTCCACGGCACGCCCGTCGACTGGGAGACGGTCTTCGCCGGCCGTGGCGCACGCCGCGTCGACCTGCCCACCTACCCCTTCCAGCGGACCCGCTACTGGCTGGCGGCGGCCCCCGCCCCCGGTGACGTCTCCGCCGCCGGTCTGGCCGCAGCGGACCACCGCCTGCTCGGCGCGGCCGTTCCGCTCGCCGACGGCGAAGGACTCCTCCTGACCGGGCGGCTGTCGCTCGCGACGCACCCCTGGCTCGCCGACCACGTCGTGCTGGGCGCCGTACTGGTCCCCGGCACCGCCTTCGTGGACCTCGCCCTGCACGCCGCCCACGCCGAGGGCGTCGGCTGCGACCGGCTGGACGAGCTGACGCTCGGGACCCCGCTGGTCGTCCCCGAGGACGGGGCCGTCCAGGTACAGGTACGGGTCGCGGCCCCCGACGCCGACGGCCGCCGGGCGGTGGAGATCCACTCGCGGCCGCAGGGCGCGCCCGCCGAGGAGCCGTGGACGAGCCACGCGGTGGGCACCCTGTCCGCCGCCGCGGCCCCCGACGAAGGTGCCCCCCTGGCCGCGTGGCCCCCGCCGCAGGCCGTCCCCGTCACCGACGGGTCCCCGGACTCCCTGTACGAGCGGATGGCCGGCCTGGGCCTCGACTACGGGCCGCTGTTCCGGGGCGTCCGCGCCGCCTGGAGCCGGGACGAGGTGCTCTTCGCCGAACTGGAACTGCCCGACGGGACCGACGTCTCCGGGTTCGGACTGCACCCGGCCCTCCTGGACGCGGCCCTGCACGCGGTCGCGCTCGGCGAAGGCCTGCTGGGCGGCGGAGACGCCGCTGCCGGCACGGACGACGGCACCGACCGGGCGCGGGTCCCCTTCTCGTGGACCGGGGTCAGGCTGTCCGCCGCCCCGTCCGGCGGGCCGACCGCCCTCCTGGTCCGGCTGGCCCCCGCGGGCCCGGACGCCGTCTCCCTGCTGGCCGCCGACACCACCGGCCGGACCGTGGCCTGCGTGGACTCCCTGGTCCTGCGGCCGGTCTCCGCCGAGCAGCTCGCCGCCGCGCGGGCCGGACGCTTCCAGGACGCCCTGTTCCGCGTCGAGTGGACCGATGCGCCCCCGGCAGCCCCGACCCTGACGCCGGTCGCCGACCACGTCGTCCTGCTGGAGGCGGAGCTCCCGGACCGCCCGGCGGAGACGTCCGCCGCGGTGCGGTACGCGGTGGCCCGCGCCCTGGCCCTCGTACAGGAGCGGCTGGCGGCGTCCGGGCCGGGGGAGGAGGACCCGCGGAGGCTGGTCCTCGTCACCCGGAACGCGGTCGGCGCGGCCGACGGGGACGCGGCCCGGCTGGACCCGGCCCAGGCCGCCGTATGGGGCCTGGTCAGGTCCGTCCAGTCCGAACACCCCGACCGCTTCGTCCTCGTGGACGTCGACGCGGGCGTGGAGCCCGGCACCGCACCGGACTCCGCGACCCCCGGCTGGCTGGCGGCGGCGCTCGCCGGCGGAGAGCCGCAGTCCGCCGTCCGCGACGGCAGGGTGCTCGTGCCGAGGCTGGCGCGCACGCCCGCCGCGGCCACCGGCGACACCTCCGCCCTGGGGCTGGACCCGTCCGGTACGGTCCTGGTGACCGGGGCCACGGGCGCCCTGGGCCGGCTGGTGGCCCGGCACCTGGTCTCCGCGCACGGTGCCCGCCGCCTCCTGCTGACCAGCCGCCGGGGGCCCGACGCCGAGGGCGCGTCCGCCTTCGCCGCCGAACTGGGCGCGCTGGGCGCCGAGGTGACCCTGACGGCCTGCGACGCCGCCGACCGGACCGCGCTCGCCGCCCTGCTCGACGGGATCCCCGCCGCCCATCCGCTGACCGCGGTGGTGCACGCGGCCGGTGTCCTCGACGACGCCCTCGTCGGCTCGCTCACCCCCGAACGGCTGGACGGCGTCCTCGGGCCCAAGACGGACGCGGCGTTCCACCTGCACGAACTGACCCGGGACCGGGACCTCGCGGCCTTCGTGCTGTTCTCCTCGCTCGCCGGTACCTTCGGCACCGCGGGCCAGGCCAACTACGCCGCCGCCAACGCCTGTCTGGACGCCCTCGCCCAGTCGCGCCGGGCGGCCGGACTGCCGGCCGTGTCGCTGGCCTGGGGGCCCTGGGCGGACGCCGCCGGCCCGCACGGGATGCTGGGCGCGGCCGGAGCGGGCGCAGTCGCCCGGATGGCCCGGGCGGGCGTGTCGCCGCTCTCCCCGGACGAGGGCCTCGGCCTGTTCGACGCGGCGACCGCGACGGCCGCCGCCGACGGCGCCGAGGCCGTGCTCCTGCCCGTACGGCTGAACCTGGCCGCGCTGCGCCGCCAAGCCGGGACCCGGCCCGTGCCCGCCCTGCTCCGCGGCCTCGTACGGACCCCCGCCCGCCCGGCGGCTGACCCCGCGGCCGGGACCGCCGCGCTGGCCGCACAGCTGGCGGGCGCTTCCGACGAGAAGCGCCGGCGGATCCTGCTCGGCCTCGTCAGGGCCCAGGTCGCCGCAGTGCTGGGCCATACCTCCGCCGAGGCCGTCGGCGCCGCCCAGGCCTTCCGCGACCTCGGCTTCGACTCGCTGACCGCCGTCGAACTCCGCAACCACCTGGGCACCGCCACCGGTCTGAGCCTCCCGGCGAGCCTGCTGTTCGACCACCCCACCCCGGCGGCCCTCGCCGACCACCTGGCCGGGGCGCTGCCCGCCGCCGGACCGGGCGGCGACACGGAGGCCCCCTCGCTGCTCGCCGAGATCGACCGGCTGGACACCGTGTTCGCCCGCACCGCGCACGACCGCGCTGTCCGCGCCACCGCCGCCCTGCGGCTGGAGGTCCTCCTCGCGAAATGGCGCGAGGCCGACTCCGGCCCCGGCACCGGCAGCGCACCGGCCGCCGAAGGCGAGACCGGCCAGGACAGCGCGGCCGAGGTGGCGCAGGCCTCCGACGAAGAGCTCTTCGACCTGCTCGACGGCGAGCTCGACACCTACTGATCGACCAGCACGCCCATCCCTTCGCGTTGAGGAACAGAACCCAGATGACGACCGATGTGAACAAGCTCCGCGACTACCTCAAGCGTGCCACCGTCGATCTGCGGCACGCGCGCCGGCGACTGCGCGAGGCCGAGGGCAAGAACCGCGAACCGATCGCGATCGTGGGCATGAGCTGCCGCTTCCCCGGCGGCGTCGCATCCCCCGAGGACCTGTGGGACCTGGTCGCCTCGGGCCGTGACGCGATCTCCGGCTTCCCCACCGACCGGGGCTGGGACCTCGACGCGCTCTACGACCCGGACCCCGACAACCCGGGCACCACCTACACCCGGGAAGGCGGATTCCTGCACGGGGCGGCCGAGTTCGACCCCGGGTTCTTCGGGATCGGCCCGCGCGAGGCCCTCGCCATGGATCCCCAGCAGCGGCTCATCCTCGAAGCCTCCTGGGAGGCGGTCGAGCGGGCCGAACTGGATCCGCAGACCCTGCGCGGCAGCCGCACCGGGGTGTTCGCCGGAGTCATGTACCACGACTACGTCTCCCGCTTGCCCGCCATGCCCGAGGGCATCGAGGGGTACGTGAGCACCGGCAACACCGGGAGCGTGGTCTCCGGCCGCATCGCCTACACCCTCGGCCTGGAGGGCCCGGCCGTCACCATCGACACCGCCTGCTCCTCCTCCCTCGTGGCCCTGCACCTCGCCGTCCAGGCCCTGCGCCAGGGCGAGTGCGACCTCGCGCTCGCGGGCGGCGTCACCGTGATGGCCGGACCGACCACCTTCGTCGAGTTCAGCCGTCAGCGCGGACTCTCGCCCGACGGCCGCTGCCGCGCCTTCTCCGCCGCGGCCGACGGCACCGGCTGGTCCGAGGGCGTCGGCATGCTGCTCGTCGAACGGCTCTCCGACGCCGTCCGGCTCGGACACCCCGTCCTGGCGGTGGTCCGGGGCTCCGCCGTCAACCAGGACGGCGCCAGCAACGGGCTGACCGCCCCCAACGGGCCCGCCCAGCAGCGCGTCATCCACCAGGCCCTGGCCAACGGCCTGCTCTCCCCGTCCGACGTGGACATCGTCGAGGCCCACGGCACCGGCACCACCCTCGGCGACCCGATCGAGGCCCAGGCCCTGCTCGCGGCCTACGGCCGGGAGCGGCCCGCCGACCGGCCCCTGTGGCTGGGCTCCGTCAAGTCCAACCTCGGGCACACCCAGGCCGCGGCCGGTGTCGCGGGGGTCATCAAGATGGTGCAGGCGCTGCGCCACGGCATCCTGCCGAAGACGCTGCACGCGGAAGAGCCGACCCCGCACGTCGACTGGTCCTCGGGGGCCGTCTCCCTGGTCACGGAGAACACCGCCTGGCCCGAGACGGAGCCCGGCCGGCCCCGCCGGGCCGCCGTCTCCGCCTTCGGCGTCAGCGGCACCAACGCGCACGTCGTCATCGAACAGCACCTCGCCACAACCGATCCGTCCGCGGCCCCGGGGCCGTCCGCGGCCCCGGGTACGTCGGCTGTGCCGGGTACGTCGGCCGTGCCGGGCCCGTCCGCCGCCCCGGGTACGCCCGCCGTGCCGGCCACGTCCGCTGTGCCGGGTACGTCCGCTGTGCCGGGTACGTCGGCCGCCCCGGGCTCGTCCGCCGCCCCGGGTACGTCCGACGCCCCCGGCGCGGCCGCCACCCCCAGCAGGGGTGACACCCCCGCCAGGGATGCCGCCGCCGGGGATACGGCCACCGCCACCGCCGACCGTGCCGCCCCCCACACGGCCGCCACCCTCGCCGACCGGGCCGCCACCGCCCTCGCGGACCGGGCCGGCGCCGTCGGCACCGCCATTGCGGGCCGTGCGGCCACCCTCGGTACCGCCCTCGCCGGCCGCGCGGCCGCCCTCGTCGGGATCGGCGACGACGGCACCGGCAGCGAGGCCGCCGCCACCGCCGGAGCCCCGGACGGCGGGGGACCGCGCCTCGTCCCCTGGCCGCTCTCCGCCAAGTCCCCGGCCGCCCTCGCCGCGCAGGCCGCCCGGCTCCGCGCCCACCTGGCCGCCCTCCCCGTGGCGCCCGACGGCACCGCCCCGACGGCCCTCGACATCGCCCACTCCCTCGCCACCACCCGCACCGCCTTCCCCCACCGCGCCGTCCTCCTCGCCGCCGACCGGGCCGGCCTGGACCGGGCCCTGGACCACCTCGCCGACGCCGAGCCCGGCGCCCCCGCCCCCGCCGGCACCGACGTGGTGCGCGGCACCGCCGACGACACCCGCCAGGCCGCCTTCGTCTTCCCCGGCCAGGGCTCCCAGTGGGCGGGCATGGCCGTCGAACTCCTCGACACCGCACCGGTCTTCGCCGAGCGCCTGCGCCAGTGCGAGGAAGCCCTCGCCCCGCACGTCGACTGGTCGCTGACGGAGGTCCTGCGCGGCGCGCCCGGCGCCCCCGGCTTCGACCGGGTCGACGTCGTCCAGCCCGTCCTGTTCGCGGTGATGGTCTCGCTGGCCGAACTGTGGCGCTCCTACGGGGTGCACCCCGCGGCCGTCGCCGGCCACAGCCAGGGCGAGATCGCCGCCGCGGCCGTCGTCGGCGCGCTCAGCCTGGAGGACGCCGCGAAGGTCGTGGCCCTGCGCAGCCGGGCGCTGACCGTGCTGTCCGGCCGGGGCGGCATGCTCTCCGTCGCCCTGCCCCTGGACCGGCTGACCCCCCGGATGGGCGCCTGGGGTGAGCGGCTGTCCGTCGCCGCCGTGAACAGCCCGTCCTCCGTCGTCGTCTCCGGCGACGGCGACGCCCTCACCGAGCTCCGCGACGCCCTGCAGGCCGACGGGATCCGGGCCCGGCTGATCGCCGTGGACTACGCCTCCCACTCCGCGCACGTCGAAGCCGTCCGCGACCGCGTCCTCGAAGCGCTCGCCGACATCACCCCCCGCGCCTGCGAGGTGCCGTTCTACTCCACGGTCACCGGCGGCATCGTGAACACCGACCGGCTCGACGCCGAGTACTGGTACCGCAGCCTGCGCCAGACCGTCCGCTTCGAGGAGGCCACCCGCGCCCTCGTCCGCGACGGGCACGGCGCCCTCATCGAGGTCAGCGCGCACCCGGTGCTGACCGTCGGCATCCAGGAGACCCTCGACGACCTGGGCGCGGGCGCCGTTGCCCTCGGCACCCTGCGCCGCGACGAAGGGGGCACCGACCGCTTCCTGCGCTCCGCCGCCGAGGCCCACGCACACGGCGTCGCCCTCGACTGGACGGCCGTCCTCGCCGCCCCGGACGCCCGCCGGATCCCGCTGCCCACGTACGCCTTCCAGCACGAGCGCTACTGGCTCGACGCCCCGTACACCCCGGCGGACGCGGCGGGCCTGGGTCTCGCCCCGTCGGACCACCCCCTGCTGGGCGCCGTCACCACCCTCGCCGACGCCGACGGCCTGCTGCTGACCGGCCGCCTGTCCACGCGCACGCACCCCTGGCTGGCCGAACACACCGTGCTGGGCGCGGTCATCCTCCCCGGCACGGCCTTCGTGGAGCTCGCCGTCCGGACCGGCGACCACCTCGGCTGCGACAACCTGGCCGAACTGACCCTCCAGGCACCCCTGGTCCTGCCCGAGCAGGGCGGCGTCCTCGTCCAGGTCGCGGCCGGCCCGGCCGACGGATCCGGAGACCGGCGCTTCGCCGTCCACTCCCGGCCCGACACCGCCGCCGCGGAGGAGGGCTGGACCTGCCACGGCACCGGCATACTGAACTCCGCGCCCGCCACCGGGACCCCCGCGCCCGAAGCGCAGTGGGCGCACTGGCCGCCCGCCGGCGCCGCCCCCGTCGACCTCGACGGCTTCTACGCCGAGCTCGCCGCACGCTCCTTCGCCTACGGCCCGGTCTTCCAGGGCCTGCACGCCGCCTGGCGGCTCGGGGACGAGGTGTTCGCCGAGGTGACCCTCCCCGAGGACGCCCGCGCCGACGCCGACCGGTACGGGCTGCACCCGGCGCTGCTGGACGCGGCGCTGCACGCCGTCGGCTTCGGACCGCTCGGCGACATGGGCAGCGGACGCATGGCGTTCTCCTGGGAGGACGTACGCCTGCACGCCACCGGAGCCACCCGCCTGCGGATCCGGCTGACCCCCGCCGGCACCGACGCCGTGACCCTCAGCGCCGCCGACGACAGCGGACGGGCCGTGGCCACCGTCGGCACGCTCACCTTCCGCGAGGTCCGCGAGGAACACCTGCGGGCCGCCCTCACCGACCACCACGAATCCCTCTACCGGGTGGAGTGGCCGACGCGGCCGCTCGCCGACACCACCGCCCCCGCGTCGTCGTGGGCCCTCATCGGCACCGCCCCGCAGGCCGCCGCCGGTGAGGCGGCCCTACAGGAGACCGCCGCCGCCCTCGCGGCCGGCGGCCGGAGGCCCGACACCCACCCCGACCTCACCGCCCTGGCCGCGGCGGTCACGGCCGGCGCACCCGTCCCCGCGACCGTGGGCGTCGTCCTCCCCGTGCCCGGCACCGGCCTCGACGCAGACGCAGACGCAGGCACCGGGGCAGACGCCGAGGCCGTCCGGGAGACCGCGCGGGCCGCCCTCGCCCTCCTGCGGGACTGGCTGGCCGACGACCGATTCGCCGACTCCCGGCTCGTCCTCCTCACCCACAGGGCCGTCGCCGTACCGGGCGAGGACGCCGACGGCGCACCCGACACCCGCCCCGGGCACGCCCCCGTCTGGGGCCTGATCCGTTCCGCCCAGTCCGAGCACCCCGACCGCCTCGTCCTCGCCGACACCGACGGCACCCCGGACTCCCTGCGCCGCCTGCCCGCCGCCGTCGCCACCGGCGAACCCCAACTGGCCCTGCGCGAGGGCCGGATGTCCGTACCGCGGCTGGCCCGCGTCCCGGTCGGCACGGAACCCGCCCCCGCCCCCGCCCTCGACCCCCAGGGCACCGTCCTGATCACCGGCGGCACCGGCGCCCTCGGCCGCCTCGTCGCCGCCCACTTCATCACCGCCCACGGCGTCCGCAACGTCCTCCTCACCAGCCGCCGCGGCCCCGAGGCCGAAGGCGCCGCCGCGCTCCAGGAGGAGCTCACCGCCCTCGGCGCCACCGTCACCGTCGCCGCCTGCGACGCCGCCGACCGGGACGCCCTCGCGGCCCTCCTCGCGGCCGTCCCCGCCGACCGGCCGCTCACCGCGGTCGTCCACGCCGCCGCCGTCGTCGCCGGCGGACCCGTCGACTCCCTCACCCCCGAGGACCTCGACCTGGTCCTGCGCCCCAAGGTCGACGCCGCCCTCAACCTCCACGAGCTGACCCGCGGCCTGGACCTCTCCGCCTTCGTCCTCTTCTCCTCCCTCGCCGGTACCTTCGGCGGCGCCGGACAGGGCGCCTACGCGGCGGGCAACGCCTTCCTCGACGCCCTCGCCCACCAGCGCCGCGCCCAGGGCCTGCCCGCTTCCGCCCTCGCCTGGGGCGTCTGGGACGAACGGGGCGACCAGACCCGGCTGGCCGACGAAGACCTGCGGCGCATGACCCGCGCCGGACTCGTCCCGCTCACCGCCGACGAGGGCCTGCGCCTCCTCGACACGGCCCGCACCCTGGACGACGCCGCCCTGGCCCCCGTACGCCTCGACCTGGCCGCGCTGCGCACCCGGGCGGCGGGCCCCGTACCGCCCCTGCTGCGCGGACTGGTCCGGACCCCCGGGCGCCGCGCCGCGCGGAGCACCGCAGCCGGCCCCGGCGGCCTCTCCGCCGAACTGTCCCGGCTGGCCGCCCTGCCGCCCGCCGAGCGCAAGGACACCGTGCTCACCCTCGTCCGCAACCAGGTGGCCTCCGTACTCGGCCACGCCACCCCCGAGGCCATCGACCCCGGCCGGGCCTTCCGTGAACTCGGCTTCGACTCGCTGGCCGCGATGGAGCTCCGCAACCGCCTCACCACCGCCACCGGCGTCCGCCTGCCCGCCACCGCGGTCTTCGACCACCCCACCCCCGCAGCCCTCGCCGGCCACCTCCTCGACGAAATCCCCGGCGGCCACCCCGGCACGGCCCACATCACCGCCGCGCCCGCCGCCCCCGGCCGGGCCGCCGCCACGGGCGCCGACGAGCCCATCGCCATCGTCGCCATGAGCTGCCGGCTCCCCGGCGAGGTCCGCAGCCCCGAGGACCTCTGGAGCCTGCTCGCCGAAGGCACCGACGCCATCACCGGCCTGCCCGCCAACCGCGGCTGGGACCTCGAAGCCCTCTACCACCCGGACCCCGACCATCCGGGCACCAGCTACGTCAAGGAAGGCGGATTCCTCCACGACGCGGGCGGGTTCGACCCCGAGTTCTTCGGGATCTCCCCCCGCGAGGCCCTCTCCATGGACCCGCAGCAGCGGCTGCTGCTGGAAACCTCCTGGGAGGCCTTCGAACGGGCCGGCATCGCCCCGGCGGCGCTGCGCGGCTCCCGCACCGGAGTGTTCGCGGGCACCAACGGCCAGGACTACGCCATCGGCCTCTCACCGGAGCAGACCGAGGGCATGGAAGGGCACCTGCTGACCGCCAACTCCGCCTCGGTGGTCTCGGGCCGGGTGGCCTACACCTTCGGCCTCGAAGGCCCGGCGGTGACCGTGGACACCGCCTGCTCCTCCTCCCTCGTCGCCCTGCACCTGGCCGCGCAGTCCCTGCGCCGCGGCGAATGCGACCTGGCCCTCGCGGGCGGAGTCACCGTCATGTCCACCCCGGGCGCGCTCATCGGCTTCAGCCGCCAGCGCGGACTGGCCACCGACGCCCGCTGCCGCGCCTTCGCCGCCTCGGCGGAGGGCACCGGCCTCGCCGAGGGCGCGGGCATGCTGCTCGTCGAGCGCCTCTCCGACGCCCGCCGCAACGGGCACCGGGTACTGGCCCTCGTACGCGGGTCCGCGATCAACCAGGACGGCGCCTCCAACGGCCTGACCGCCCCCAACGGGCCCGCGCAGCAGCGCGTGATCGGCCAGGCCCTCGCGGACGCCGGACTGTCCGCCGCCGAGGTGGACGCCGTCGAGGCCCACGGCACGGGCACCACCCTGGGCGACCCCATCGAGGCCCAGGCCCTGCTGAAGGCCTACGGCACCGGCCGCGAGGCCGACCGGCCGCTGTGGCTGGGCACGGTCAAGTCCAACATCGGGCACACGCAAGCCGCGGCCGGTGTGGCGGGCGTGATCAAGATGGTGATGGCGATGCGTCACGGGGTGCTGCCGAAGACCCTGCACGTGGACGAGCCCTCCCCGCACGTCGACTGGTCGGCGGGGGAGGTACGCCTGCTCACCGAGGCACGGGAATGGGCGGAGCAGGGGGACCGTCCGCGCCGGGCGGGCGTCTCCTCCTTCGGCGTCAGCGGCACCAACGCCCACGTCATCGTCGAGCAGGCCCCGGCCGACCCCCACACCGATGAGGCGAACGGCAGCCCGGACGAGGCACCCGCGCCGCTGCCCGTCCCCTGGCTGATCTCCGCGAAGGACGAGACGGCCCTGCGGGCCCAGGCAGAACGGCTCCTGGCCCACGCCCGCTCCGCCGGCCGGCCCGACGCGACGGACATCGCCTTCTCCCTGGCGACCACCCGCACCGCCTTCCCGCACCGCGCGGTCATCACCGGCCACGACCGGGACGACCTGGTGCAGGGCCTGACCACCCTCGCCCGCGGCGAGACCCCGGGACCGCAGACCGTGCGCGGCACGGCCTCCGCGGGGGCCGCCGGCCGGACGGCGTTCCTGTTCTCCGGGCAGGGCAGCCAGCGCCTGGGCATGGGCCGTGAACTGCACGCGGCCTTCCCGGTGTTCGCGGAGGCCTTCGGCGCGGTGTGTTCGGCTCTTGACCCGCATCTCGAACTCCCGCTCAAGGACGTGGTGTTCGGTGAGGACGCGGAGCTCCTGAACGAGACCGGTAATACCCAGCCGGCGTTGTTCGCCATCGAGGTGGCGTTGTTCCGGTTGGTGGAGTCCTGGGGTGTGCGTCCGGACTTCCTGGCGGGGCACTCGGTAGGTGAGTTCGCCGCGGCCCATGTAGCCGGTGTGTTGTCGCTGGAGGATGCGGCGAAGCTGGTGGCCGCGCGGGGCCGGTTGATGCAGGCGCTGCCGGTGGGCGGGGTGATGGTGGCGGTCGAGGCGTCCGAGGAGGAGGTGCGGGCGCTGCTGCCGGCGTTTGAGGACCGGGCGGGTATCGCCGCGGTCAACGGGCCTACGTCCGTGGTGGTTTCGGGTGCCGAGGCTGCGGTGGCGGAGCTGGCCGGGAAGCTCGTGGCCGAGGGTCGTAAGACCAAGGCCCTGACGGTTTCGCATGCTTTCCACTCGCCGTTGATGGGCCCGATGCTCGACGAGTTCCGTGCCGTCGCGGAGTCCGTCTCTTTCGGGGCTCCGAGCCTGCCGATCGTCTCCACTCTCACGGGTCGGATCGTCACGGCGGAGGAGTTCGGTTCGGCCGATTACTGGGTGCGTCATGTCCGTGAGGCCGTCCGTTTCGCCGACGCCGTGACCGCCCTGGCGGCCGAAGGCGTGCGCACCTTCCTGGAGATCGGCCCCGGCGGGGTCCTGACCGCCCTGGCCCAGGAGCTCCTCGACGAGCAGGCCGTCACGGTTCCCCTCCTGCGGGCCGACCGTGCCGAGGCCCTGGCCGTCTCCGCCGCCCTCGCCCGGCTCCACGTCCACGGCACGCCCGTCGACTGGGAGACGGTCTTCGCCGGCCGGGGCGCACGCCGCGTCGACCTGCCCACCTACCCCTTCCAGCACCAGCCGTACTGGCTGATCCCCGCCGGCCCCCGGGAGACCGGCCCCGAGGCGGCGGACCCGGCCGAGGCCGCCTTCTGGGACACCGTCGAGAACCAGGACCTGGCCGCCCTCGCCGCACGGCTGGAGGTCACCGGGGACTCCCCGCTCAGCTCCGTCCTGCCCGCACTGTCCCAGTGGCGCCGACGGCAGCGCAGCCGCTCCGTCGTCGACTCCTGGCGCTACCGGATCTCCTGGCAGCCGCTGACCGGCGGCCTGGACGCCGCCGAGCCGGCCGGCACCTGGCTGCTCGCCGTCGCCGAGGGCGGCGAGGGCGACCCCACGGTCACCGCCGTCACCGACGCCCTGACCCGCCACGGCGCCGAGGTCGTACTGCTGTCCGTACGCGCCGACGAGACCCGTACGGAACTCGCGGCACGCCTGCGCCGCGACCCCGACGCGACGGCGCCGACTGGGCTCCTGTCCCTCCTCGCGCTCACCGACGACACCCACCCGGACCACCCCGACCTGCCGGCCGGGCTGGCCCTGACCACCCTGCTGGTCCAGGCCCTGGGCGACACGGAGACCGCCGCGCCGCTCTGGTGCGCCACCCGCGGAGCGGTCGCCGTCGGACGCTCGGACACGCTGACCAGCCCGCAGCAGGCCATGGTCTGGGGCCTCGGACGCTCGACGGCACTCGACTACCCCGACCGCTGGGGCGGACTCGTCGACCTGCCCGCCACCCTGGACGAGCGGGCCGCCCACCGGCTCGTCTCTGTCCTCGCCGCCGGGACGGGAGGAGAGGACCAGATCGCGATCCGCCCCTCCGGAGTCTTCGTCCGCCGTCTGGGCCGCGCCCTCGCCACCGATGTCGCAACCACGACCCCGTCCGAGGACCGGGCCTGGCAGCCGCACGGCACCGTCCTGATCACCGGCGGCACCGGAGCGCTCGGCGCCCAGGTCGCCCGGCACCTCGCCCGGAACGGCGCCGACCACCTCGTGCTCACCAGCCGGCGGGGCCCGCAGGCCCCCGGGGCACGCGAACTCGCCGCCGAGATCGAGGAACTGGGCGCCCGGGTCACCCTCACCGCCTGCGACCTCGCCGACCGCGAGCAGGTGGCCGGCCTGCTCCGGGCCCTCCCGGAGGACCGCCACCCGCTCACGGCCGTCATCCATGCGGCCGGCCTGCCACAGTTCACCCCCACCGACACCCTGACCCCGGCCGACCTCGCCGCCGTCGTCGCCGCCAAGGCGGCCGGTGCCCGGCACCTCGACGAACTCCTCGCCGACCGGGCCCTGGACGCCTTCGTCCTGTTCTCCTCCGTCGCCGCCGCCTGGGGCAGCGGCAGCCAGGCCGCCTACTGCGCGGCCAACGCCCACCTCGACGCCCTCGCCGAGCAGCGCCGCTCCCGCGGGCTCGCCGCCACCTCCGTCGCCTGGGGACCCTGGGCCGACGGCGGCATGGCGGGCGACGACGAGGCCGAGGCCCACCTGCGCCGGCGCGGGCTGCCCGCCATGTCCCCGGACACCGCGATCGCCGCACTCCAGCGGGCACTGGACCTCGACGAGACCACGGTCGTCGTCGCCGACGTCAGCTGGGACCGGTTCGCACCCGCCTTCACCCTCGCCCGGCCCAGCGCCCTCCTCGCCGACCTGCCCGAGGCCCGTACGGCCCTCGCGGCCGCCGGGGGCGGGACGGACCCTGCGGGCACGGCAGACGAGACGGCCCCCTCCCGTACCGCCGGACTCGCCGCTCTCCCCGCCGCCGAACGCCACCGCGTGCTCCTGGACCTCGTCCGGGCCGAAGTGGCCCAGGCCCTCGGCCACTCAGGCCTGGGCGCGGTGGCCTCCGACCGGTCGTTCAAGGACCTCGGCTTCGACTCCCTCACCGGCGTCGAACTGCGCAACCGGCTGAACAGGGCCACCGGGCTGCGCCTGCCCACCACCCTGGTCTTCGACCACCCCAACGCGGAGGCCCTCGCCGCCTTCATGGCCTCCGAGGTATCCGGCCACGCGCCGGCCGGCCTCCCGGCCGTCGGCCCCGGAACCACCGGTGCCGCCGCGGCCGACGAGCCGATCGCGATCGTCGCCATGGGCTGCCGCTTCCCCGGCGGCGCCAACTCCCCCGAGCAGCTGTGGCAGTTGCTGGCGGACGGCGTCGACGCCGTCACCCCCTTCCCCGCCGACCGGGGCTGGGACCTCGACTCCCTCTACCACCCGGACCCCGAGCACCCCGGCACCACCTACGTCAACGAGGGCGGGTTCCTCCACGACGCCGACCGCTTCGACGCCCGCTTCTTCGGGATCTCCCCGCGCGAGGCCCTGGCCATGGACCCCCAGCAGCGGCTGCTGCTGGAGACCGCCTGGGAAACCCTGGAACGGGCCCGCCTCGCCCCCTCCTCCCTGCGCGGCAGCCGCACCGGCGTGTTCATCGGCTCCGGCTACCAGGGCTACGGCGCCACGCCCGGAGCCCTGCCCGACGGCGTCGAGGGGCACCTCCTCACCGGTACGTCCAGCAGCGTCATGTCCGGCCGCATCGCCTACGCCCTGGGCCTCGAAGGACCCGCGCTGACCGTGGACACGGCCTGCTCCTCCTCCCTGGTCGCCCTGCACCTGGCCACCCAGGCCCTGCGCCAGGGCGAGTGCGAACTGGCCCTGGTCGGCGGCGCGGCCGTGATGGCCGGCCCCAACGCCTTCGTCGAGTTCAGCCGGCAGCGCGGGCTGGCCGCCGACGGCCGCTGCAAGCCGTTCGCGGCGGCGGCCGACGGCACGGGCTGGGGTGAGGGCGTGGGCATGCTGCTGGTGGAGCGCCTCTCCGACGCCCGCCGCCACGGCCACCCGGTCCTCGCCGTGGTCCGCGGCTCGGCCGTCAACCAGGACGGCGCCTCCAACGGCCTCACTGCCCCCAACGGCCCCGCCCAGCAGCGGGTGATCCGCCAGGCCCTTGCCAACGCCGGGCTGACGGCAGCCGACGTGGACGCCGTCGAGGCGCACGGCACCGGCACGGCCCTCGGTGACCCGATCGAGGCGCAGGCACTGCTGGCGACGTACGGTCAGGACCGGCCGGAGGACCGGCCGTTGTGGCTGGGCTCTCTGAAGTCCAACATCGGCCACACCCAGGCCGCCTCCGGCCTGGCGAGCGTGATCAAGACCGTGCTGTCGCTCCGGAACGGTCTGCTGCCCAAGACCCTCCACGTGGACGAGCCCTCCCCGCACGTCGACTGGTCGGGGGGCGCGGTCCGGCTCCTGACCGAGCCCGTGGCCTGGACGGACGCGGACTCCGGCCGGCCGCGCCGGGCGGCCGTCTCCTCCTTCGGCGTGAGCGGCACCAACGCCCACACCATCATCGAGCAGGCCCCGACGCCCCCCGAGGACCTCGCGGACGCCGAGGCCCTGCCGACCCCCGCCGCGCAGCGCGGCTGCCTGCCGTGGATGCTGTCCGGTGCGGACGAGCCCGCCCTGCGCGAGCAGGCGCGCACCCTCCTCGCCCACATCCGCTCCCACCCCGGCCTCACCCCGGCGGACCTGGCCCTCTCCCTGGCCGAGTCCCGCACCTCCCTGCCCCACCGCGCGGTGGTGCTGGGCGCGACCACCGGGGAACTGGCCGCCGGCCTGGACGCCCTGAGCGAGGGCGAGCCGTCAGCGGACCTCGTAAGGGGTCGCGCGGGAGCCGCGGGAGCACGCACGGCGTTCCTGTTCTCGGGTCAGGGGAGTCAGCGGCTGGGGATGGGGCGTGAGTTGTATGCGGGGTTCCCGGTGTTCGCGGATGCGTTCGATGCGGTGTGTGCCCGTGTGGACGGGTATCTGGACCGGCCGTTGCGGGATGTGGTGTTCGGTGAGGACGCGGAGCTGCTGAACGAGACCGGGTTCACCCAGCCGGCGTTGTTCGCGGTCGAGGTGGCGTTGTTCCGGCTGGTGGAGTCGTGGGGTGTGTCCCCGGACTTCCTTGCGGGGCATTCCATCGGCGAGTTCGCGGCGGCTCATGTGGCGGGTGTGTTCTCGCTGGAGGATGCGGCGGCTTTGGTGGTGGCGCGTGGCCGGTTGATGCAGGCGCTTCCCGCTGGGGGAGTGATGGTCGCGGTAGAGGCTTCCGAGGCCGAGGCTCGTCAGCTGCTCGCGGGCTTCGAAGACGAGATGGGAATCGCTGCGGTCAACGGGCCTTCCTCCGTGGTGCTTTCGGGCGCCCAGGAGGCCGTCTCGCGAGCCGTCGCCAAGCTGGCGGCGGAGGGGCGCAAGACGAAGGCCCTGATGGTCTCCCATGCGTTCCACTCGCCGTTGATGGATCCGATGCTGGCGGACTTCCGCAAGGCGGTGGAGGCGGTGTCGTTCGGGACGCCCGCGCTGCCGGTGGTCTCGACGCTGACGGGTGCTGTGGTGTCGGCGGAGGAGTTCTGTTCCGTGGACTACTGGGTCGGCCATGTCCGTGAGGCAGTGCGTTTCGCGGATGCGGTGGAGGTCCTGGCAGCAGAGGGAGTCGGTACGTTCCTGGAGATCGGTCCGGGCGGTGTGCTGACCGGCTTGGCCGCCAGCATCCTTGACGGTACTCACGCGGTGGTTCCTCTGCTGCGCGGGGACCGGCCGGAGGAGACGGCCGTGACTGCGGCCCTCGCTCAACTCCACGTCCAGGGCAACCCGGTGGACTGGACGGCCGTCCTGGCCGGCCAGGGCGCCCGCCGGATCGACCTGCCCACGTACGCCTTCCAGCGCGAGCGCTACTGGCTGACGGCGGAGCCCGCACCGGCCGCCACCGGCACCGCACCGGCCGACGCGGCGGAGGCGGAGTTCTGGGACACCGTCGAGAACGGGGCACCGGAGGCCCTCGCCGCGCAGCTCGGGGTGGCGGCCGGGGCGCCGCTGGACTCGGTGTTCGGCGCGCTCTCGACCTGGCGCCGGGAAACCCGGACGCGGGCCACGCTCGACGGCTGGCGCTACCAGGCGGTGTGGCAGCCCCGCACCGACCTGCCGGCCGGCGCCCCGTCGGGCACCTGGCTGGTCGTTGCCCCGGATGCGGCGACGGCCGAGCCCTACGCCCGGATGTTCCGCGACCGGGCCGGCGAACCCCTCCGCCTTACGGTCACCGACCCCGGGGCCGACCGTGAGGCGCTCGCCGCGCTGCTGCGGGAGGCCGGGGTCGCGGACGGCGTCCCGGTGTCCGGGGTCCTGTCCCTGCTGGCAATGGACGAACGCAGCCACCCCCTGCACACGGGCCTGCCGGCCGGTCTCACCGCCACCGTCGCCCTCGTCCAGGCGCTCGGCGCCCTCGACGTCCAGGCACCGCTGTGGTGCCTCACCAGCGGGGCCGTGGCCGTCAGCGGCTCCCGGCCGGTCACCCGGCCGCTCCAGGCCCTGGTCTGGGGTATGGGACGCGCGGTCGCGCTGGAGACCCCCGGCCGCTGGGGCGGCCTGGTCGACCTCGGCAGCGGTGCCGACACCCCCGACGAACGCACCCTCGCCCGGCTCGCCCAGGTCCTGGGCGGGGCCGGTGGCGAGGACCAGCTGGCGGTGAGCGCCTCCGGGATCCTGGTCCGCAGGCTGACCCGGATGCCCCGCACGGCCGGAGCCACCGGCGCCGACGGCGGCTGGAAGCCCCGCGGCACGGTACTGATCACCGGCGGTACGGGTTCGCTCGGCGGGCACACCGCCCGCTGGCTGGCCGGAGCCGGTGCCGAGCACCTCGTCCTCACCAGCAGGCGCGGGGAGGCGGCCGCGGGTGCGGCCGAACTCTCCGCCGAGCTGCGGGAGTCGGGGGTACGGGTGACGGTCGCCGCGTGCGACGTCGCCGACCGGGCGGCCCTGGCGGGCCTGCTGGACACCCTGTCCGGCGACCCCGCCCCGCTGACCGCCGTCGTGCACGCCGCCGGGCTCCCGCAGTTCACCACCCTCGCGGACACCACCCCCGAGGAGCTGGCGGCCGTGGTCTCGGCCAAGGTGGCCGGAGCGGTCCACCTGGACGAGCTGCTCGCCGACCGGGACCTGGACGCGTTCATCCTCTTCTCGTCCGTTTCCGGGGTGTGGGGCAGCGGCAGCCAGGCCGCCTACTCCGCGGGCAACGCCTTCCTCGACGCCCTCGCCCAGCACCGCCGGGCCAGGGGACTCGCCGCGACGGCCGTCGCCTGGGGCCCCTGGGCCGAAGGCGGGATGGCAGCCGACGGCGGGGCCGAGGAGTACCTGAGGCGCAGCGGACTTCCCTCGCTCTCCCCGGAGTTGGCGGTCTCGGCCCTGCAACTGGCCATGGACCGCGACGAGACCGCCGTGGTGGTGGCGGACGTCGACTGGCCGCGGTTCGCGCCCTCCTTCACCATCGGCCGGCCCAGCGCCCTCCTCGCCGACCTGCCCGAGGCGCGGGCGGCGCTGGCCGCCACGGCCGCGGCCGACGACACCCCCGGTGCCGGCGCCCCCCGGGCTGCGGACCTCGTCCGGGAGCTGTCCGGCCTCGGCCGGGAGGACCGGCTCGACCTGCTGCTGGAACGGGTCCGCAAGGAGGCCGCGGCGGTCCTGGGCTACCCGGGCGCGGACGCCATCGAGCCCGACCGGGCCTTCCGGGACCTCGGCTTCGACTCGCTCACCGCGGTAGAACTCCGCAACCGGATGGGCGCCGCGACCGGACTGAAGCTCCCGATGACGATGGTCTTCGACCACCCCACACCGACCGCCCTCACCGACGGGCTGCTGGACGTGCTCCTGCCCGAGGGGCCCGCCGGCCACGCCCCGGACGACAGCCCCGAAGAGGCCCGCGTGCGGCGCGTCCTCGCCGCCGTCCCGCTGGCCCGCCTGCGCGAAGCCGGGCTCATGGACGCCCTGCTGGGCCTGGCAGGACCGGCGGACACGGCACCCGGCCCCGACGCCGGCCACGAGGACCACGGCCGCGAGGGCGGCAGCGGACCCGACACCGACAGCGACACCGACTCCGCCATCGCGGACATGGACCTCGACCACCTCATCGAACTGGCGCTGGGCGACAGCGAAGCCTGATCAACGGCCTGAGTACGGAGCACACCATGACCACATCGAACGACAAGATCGTTCAGGCACTGCGCGCCTCCCTCCAGGAGACCGAGCGGCTGCGCCGCCAGAACCGGAAGATGACGGCCGAAGCCCGGGAGCCCATCGCCATCGTCGCGATGAGCTGCCGCTTCCCCGGCGGCATCGGCTCCCCCGAGGAGCTCTGGCGCCTCCTCGCGGAGGGCGGCGACGCAGTATCCGGCTTCCCCGCCGACCGCGGCTGGGACCTGGACGCGCTCTACGACCCGGACCCGGACAACGCCGGCACCTGCTACGTCCGCCACGGCGGATTCCTCGACGGGGTCGGCGAGTTCGACGCCGGATTCTTCGGGATCTCCCCGCGCGAGGCCCTGATGATGGACCCGCAGCAGCGGCTCCTCCTGGAAACCGCCTGGGAGGCCTTCGAGCGGGCCGGGATCGACCCGGCGGTACTGCGCGGCACCCGTACCGGCGTCTTCGCCGGCACCAACGGCCAGGACTACGCCCGCCTGTCCACCTCCCCGGAGGACTTCGACGGCTACCTCGGGACGGGCAATGCCGCCGCCGTGATCTCCGGACGGCTCGCCTACACCTTCGGCCTCGAAGGCCCCGCGGTGACGGTCGACACCGCCTGCTCCTCTTCCCTGGTCGCCCTGCACCTCGCCGCCCAGGCGCTCCGCAAGGGCGAGTGCACCCTCGCCCTGGTCAGCGGGGTGACGGTGATGTCCACGCCTGGTGCCTTCATGGAGTTCAGCCGCCAGCGCGGGCTGGCCGCCGACGGCCGCTGCAAGCCCTTCTCGGCCGCGGCCGACGGCACCGGCTGGAGCGAGGGCGCCGGCATGCTGCTCGTGGAACGGCTCTCCGACGCCCGCCGCAACGGCCACCCCGTCCTCGCCGTGCTCCGGGGCAGCGCGGTCAACCAGGACGGCGCCTCCAACGGCCTGACCGCCCCCAGCGGCCCGGCGCAGCAGCGGGTCATCCGCCAGGCCCTGGCCGACGCCCGGCTCACCGCGGCCGAGGTGGACGCCGTCGAGGCGCACGGCACCGGCACCTCGCTCGGTGACCCGATCGAGGCCCACGCCCTGCTCGCCACGTACGGCCAGGACCGCCCCGCCGGCCGGCCGCTCCTGCTGGGCGCGCTCAAGTCGAACATCGGCCACACCCAGGCGGCGGCCGGCGTGGCCGGCGTCATCAAGATGGTCCTGGCCATGCAGCACGGCATACTGCCCGGCACCCTGCACCTCGACGAGCCGTCCCCGCACGTGGACTGGTCGGCGGGCGCCGTCCGACTCCTGACCGAAGCCGTCACCTGGCCGGAAACGGAGGGTCCGCGCCGGGCGGGCGTCTCCTCGTTCGGCGTGAGCGGCACCAACGCGCACATCGTCCTGGAACAGCCGACCCCGGAACCGGCCGGGTCGGCGACCGGCGACACCCCGGCCACACCGGCCACGGAGTCCGCCGGACCGGGTCGGACCCCGCTCCTGTGGCCCCTCTCGGCCCGCACCCCCGAGGCGCTCCCCGAGCAGGCCCGCCGCCTCCTGGCGTACGTACGGGAGCACCCGCACACCGAGCCCGCCGACATCGGCCACGCCCTCGCCACGACCCGCTCCCAACTGCCCCACCGCGCAGCCGTCGTGGGGCGCGACCGCGACGAACTGCTGACCGCCCTCAGCGCCCTCGCCCGCCGGGAACCCACGGGCCAGGCCTTCGAGGGCACCGCGGCCCGCAAGACCAAGACGGCGTTCCTGTTCTCCGGGCAGGGCAGCCAGCGCCTGGGCATGGGGCGTGAACTGCACGCGGCCTTCCCGGTGTTCGCGGAGGCCTTCGACGCGGTGTGCGCGGCACTTGACCCGCATCTCGAACTCCCGCTCAAGGACGTGGTGTTCGGTGAGGACGCGGAGCTCCTGAACGAGACCGGGTACACCCAGCCGGCGTTGGTCGCGGTCGAGGTGGCTCTGTTCCGGCTGGTGGAGTCCTGGGGTGTGCGTCCGGACTTCCTGGCCGGGCACTCGGTAGGCGAGTTCGCCGCAGCCCATGTAGCCGGTGTGTTGTCGCTGGAGGATGCGGCGAAGCTGGTGGCCGCGCGGGGCCGGCTGATGCAGGCGCTGCCGGTGGGCGGGGTGATGGTGGCGGTCGAGGCGTCCGAGGAGGAGGTACGGGCACTGCTGGACGGGTTCGAGGACCGCGCCGACATCGCCGCGGTCAACGGGCCTACGTCCGTGGTGGTTTCAGGTGCCGAAGACGCGGTGGCGGAGCTGGCCGGGAAGCTCGCGGCCCAGGGCCGCAAGACCAAGGCCCTGACGGTCTCCCACGCTTTCCACTCGCCGCTGATGGACCCGATGCTCGACGAGTTCCGCAAGCTCGTCGAAGCCGTCCCGTTCGCGGCTCCGGCCCTTCCCGTGGTCTCCACCGTGACGGGCCGCCGAATGACGGCCGCCGAACTGGCCGACCCGGAGTACTGGGTGGGCCAGGTGCGGGCGACGGTCCGGTTCGCGGACGCGGTGCAGGCCCTGGCGGACGCCGGAGCCTCGATGTTCGTCGAGGTCGGGCCCGGCGGCGTACTGTCCGGCCTGGCCCAGCCCCTGCTGGACGCGGACTCCGCCCGCGCCGTGCCCCTGCTGCGCGCCGACCGCACCGAGGAGCTGGCCGCGGCCTCCGCGCTGGCCCGGCTGTACGTCCACGGAACCACGCTCGACCTGACCGCACTCACCAGCGACCGCGCCGGCCGCCCGACCCTCCACGACCTGCCCACCTACGCCTTCCAGCGGCGCCGCTACTGGCTGGAGTCCACGGCCTTCTCCGGCCGGCCGGCCGCCGACGCCGCCCGGGCCGCCGATCCGGCGGAAGCCGGATTCTGGGACTCCGTGGAACGCGCCGACCTCGCGGCCTTCGCACAGCGCCTCGGCCTCGCGGACGACGCGCCCCTCAGCACGGTCCTGCCCGCCCTCTCCCTCTGGCGCAGCAACCACCGCGAGCGGTCCACCCTCGACGCCCGGCGCTACCGCATCGCCTGGCAGCCCGCAACCCCCGCACCCGCAACCACCCCCGCCCGTGCCGACGGCAGCTGGCTGGCCCTCGTCCCCACCGCCCGCCTCGCCGAGGACCCGTGGACGGCCGACGCCCTGCGGGCTCTGGAGGAGCACGGCGCGACCGTACGGCCCGTACCGGTCGACCCCGGTACCGGCCGGGAGGCACTCGCGGACCTGCTGCGCACCGCCGTCGCCCAGGACCACCCCGTCGACGGGGTCCTGTCCCTGCTGGGCCTCGAAGAGCAGCCGCACCAGGCCCACCCCGTACTGGCGGAAGGGCTCGCCACGACCCTCGCCCTGATCCAGGCCCTCGGCGACGCGGGCATCGACGCCCCGCTGTGGTGCGCCACCCGAGGCGCCGTCTCCACCGGCACGGCCGACCCGCTGCGCAGTCCCCGGCAGGCAGCGGTCTGGGCCCTCGGCCGGACCGCCGCACTCGAACACTCCGGCCGCTGGGGCGGCCTCGTCGACCTCCCCGAGGCGCTCGACGCCCGCGCCGCCCGACGCTTCGCGGCCGTCCTCGCGGGCACCCACGCCGACGAGGACCAGCTGGCCGTGCGCGGCGCGGGCGTCTTCGTACGCCGTCTGCTGCGCGCCCCCCAGCAGCGGTCCGCCGCCCCCGGGGCCCCCGAGGAGGGCTGGCAGCCGCACGGCACCGTCCTCATCACCGGCGGCACCGGTGCCCTGGGCGCCCACGTGGCCCGCTGGCTCGCCGGGGCCGGAGCGCAACACCTGGTCCTCACCAGCCGGCGCGGGCCGGCGGCGGCCGGCGCCGATGCGCTCCGCGCCGAACTGGAGGAACTCGGCGCCCGCGTCACCATCGAGGCCTGCGACATCGCCGACCGGGAAGCCGTGGCCCGGCTGCTGGCCGGCCTCCCGCAGGAACACCCCCTCACCGCCGTCGTCCACGCGGCCGGAGTCGGCACCCCGGCCATGCTGGCCGACACCACCGCCGAGGAGTTCGCCGAGGTCCTCGCCGCCAAGACGGCCGGCGCCCGGCACCTCGACGAGCTGCTGGCGGAACGCCCCGAAGCCCGCCCGCTGGAGGCCTTCGTGCTCTTCTCGTCGATCTCCGGCGTGTGGGGCGCGGCCGGGCAGGCGGCGTACGCGGTGGCCAACGCCTCCCTCGACGCCCTCGCCGAACACCGCAGGGCCCGCGGGCTCACCGCCACCGCCGTCGCCTGGGGCCCCTGGGCCGGCGGCGGCATGGTCGAGGACGGCGACGCCGAGGACCGGCTGTACCAGCGCGGGCTGCCCGCCCTCACCCCGCCGTCGGCCATCGCCGCCCTGCGCGCCGCCCTCACCGGCGACGAGACGGCGGTGACCGTCGCGGACGTCGCCTGGGAGCGCTTCGCCCCCTCCTTCACCCTGCTGCGGCCCAGCCCGCTGCTGAACGGGATCCCCGAGGCCGTCGCAGCCCTCGCCGAGGCAGCAGGAACGGCGTCCGACGGCCCGGGTGACGGCGAACTGCCCGAGTTCGTCCGCCGCACCACCGCCCTGACCGCCGCCGAGCAGGCCCGCGCCGTCCTCGCCCTGGTACGGGCCGAGGCCGCCGCGGTGCTCGGACACCAGGACGCGGAAGCGGTACCGGCCGACCGGGCCTTCCGTGAACTGGGCTTCGACTCCCTCACCGCCGTGGAGCTGCGCAACCGCCTCGGGAAGAGCACCGGGGTCCGGCTGCCGGCCACCCTCGTCTTCGACCACCCGTCCCCGTCCGCCCTGGCCGCCCACCTCCTGACCGAACTGACCGCGGCCCTCACGGGCCGGGCCGCCGCCCCCGCGCCGACGGCCACCGTCCGTACCGCCGACGACGCCGAGCCCCTCGCGATCGTCGCCATGAGCTGCCGTTACCCCGGCGAGGTACGCAGCCCCGAGGACCTGTGGCGGCTCGTCGCCGAAGGCCGCGACGCGGTCGGCGGCTTCCCCACGGACCGGGGCTGGGACCTGGACTCCCTCTACGACCCGGACCCCGACCGGCCCGGCACCACGTACGCCAAGGACGGCGGCTTCCTCTACGACGTCGCCGACTTCGACCCCGCCTTCTTCGGGATTTCGCCCCGGGAAGCCCTGGCCATGGACCCGCAGCAGCGGCTGCTGCTGGAAACCGCCTGGGAGGCCTTCGAACGCGCAGGCCTCGACCCCACCTCCCTGCGCGGCACCGGCACCGGCGTGTTCATCGGCTCCGGCTACCAGGACTACGCCTCCCGCCTGCTGAGCGTCCCGCAGGACCTGGAGGGCTACATCGGCACCGGCAGCTCCGCGAGCGTCGTCTCCGGGCGCATCGCCTACTCCTTCGGCCTGGAAGGGCCGACGCTCACCGTGGACACGGCCTGCTCCTCCTCCCTCGTCGCCCTCCACCTCGCCGCGCAGGCCCTGCGGCGCGGCGAGTGCGACCTCGCCCTGGCGGGCGGGGTGACCGTGATGTCCAGCCCCAACGCCTTCATCGAGTTCAGCCGGCAGCGCGGGCTGGCCGCCGACGGCCGCTGCAAGTCCTTCGCGGCGGCCGCCGACGGCACGGGCTGGGGCGAGGGCGTCGGCATGCTGCTGGTGGAGCGGCTCTCCGACGCCCGCCGCCACGGCCACCCCGTACTGGCCCTCGTACGGGGCTCAGCGATCAACCAGGACGGCGCCTCCAATGGCCTGACGGCCCCCAACGGCCCGGCCCAGCAGCGGGTGATCCGCCAGGCCCTCGCGAACGCCGGACTCTCCACGGCCGACGTGGACGTGGTCGAGGCGCACGGCACCGGCACCACCCTCGGCGACCCCATCGAGGCGCAGGCCCTGCTGGCGACGTACGGTCAGGACCGGCCCGAAGAACGGCCGTTGTGGCTGGGCTCCCTCAAGTCCAACATCGGCCACACCCAAGCCGCGGCCGGCGTCGGCGGGATCATCAAGATGGTCGAGGCCATGCGCCACGGCCTCCTCCCCAAGACCCTCCACGTGGACGCGCCGACCCCGCACGTCGACTGGTCGGCGGGGGCCGTCGAGCTGCTGACCGAGCCCGTCGAATGGACGACCGGCACGGAACGGACCCGCCGGGCCGCCATCTCCTCCTTCGGCGTGAGCGGCACCAACGCCCACGTCATCATCGAGCAGCCGCCCGTGGAACCGCCGGCTCCCGCCGGGGCACGCCAGGAACCGAGGCCCGTCCCGTGGCTGATCTCCGGCAACGGCCCCGAAGCCCTCCGCCAGCAGGCCGAACGCCTCCTCGACCACATCGAGCGCCATCCCGCCGTGGAACCGGCCGACGTGGCCCTGTCCTTGGCGAGCTCACGCGCCGCACTGGAACACCGGGCCGCCGTCCTCGGCACCCGGCGGGAGGACTTCCTGCCCGCACTGCGCGCCCTGGCCTTGAACGACCAGGCCCCGGCGGCGGACACGGCCGTCTGCGGCACGGCCGGCACCCAGCCCAAGACGGCGTTCCTGTTTTCGGGTCAGGGGAGTCAGCGGCTGGGGATGGGGAGTGAGTTGTATGCGGGGTTCCCGGTGTTCGCGGATGCGTTCGATGCGGTGTGTGCCCGGGTGGACGGGTATCTGGACCGGCCGTTGCGGGATGTGGTGTTCGGTGAGGACGCGGAGCTGCTGAACGAGACCGGGTATGCGCAGCCGGCGTTGTTCGCGGTCGAGGTGGCGTTGTTCCGGCTGGTGGAGTCGTGGGGTGTCTCGCCGGACTTCCTTGCGGGGCATTCCATCGGCGAGTTCGCGGCGGCTCATGTGGCGGGTGTGTTCTCGCTGGAGGATGCGGCGGCTTTGGTGGTGGCGCGTGGCCGGTTGATGCAGGCGCTTCCCGCTGGGGGAGTGATGGTCGCGGTCGAGGCTTCCGAGGCCGAGGCTCGTGATCTGCTGGCCGGGTTCGAGGGCGAGGTTGGTGTCGCTGCGGTCAACGGGCCTTCCTCCGTGGTGCTTTCGGGCGTCCAGGAGGCCGTCTCGCGAGCCGTCGCCAAGCTGGCGGCGGAGGGGCGCAAGACGAAGGCCCTGATGGTCTCCCATGCGTTCCACTCGCCGTTGATGGATCCGATGCTGGCGGACTTCCGCAAGGCGGTGGAGGCGGTGTCGTTCGGGACGCCCGTGCTGCCGGTGGTCTCGACGCTCACGGGTGCTGTGGTGTCGGCGGAGGAGTTCTGTTCCGTGGACTACTGGGTCGGCCACGTCCGTGAGGCAGTGCGCTTCGCCGATGCGGTGGAGGTCCTGGCAGCAGAGGGCGTCGGTACGTTCCTGGAGATCGGTCCGGGAGGTGTGCTGACCGGCTTGGCGGCAGCCGTCCTCGACGGTGGCCAGGCTGCGGTTCCTCTGCTGCGCGGGGACCGGCCGGAGGAGACGGCCGTGACTGCGGCCCTCGCCCAACTCCACGTCCAGGGCAACCCGGTGGACTGGACGGCCGTCCTCGCAGGTCACGGCGCCCGCCGGATCGACCTGCCGACCTACGCCTTCCAGCACGAACGCTACTGGCTCGAAACCGGGCCCGCCGCCGGGGACCTCGCGAGCGCCGGGCTGGGCTCCGCCGGTCACTCCCTGCTGGGCGCCGCCGTCGCACTCGCCGACGGCGAGGGCCTCGTCCTCACCGGCAGGCTCTCCCTCTCCGCCCAGCCGTGGCTGGCCGAGCACCAGGTCATGGGCGCGGCCCTGCTCCCCGGAACCGCCCTGGTGGACCTCGCGATCCGGGCCGCCGACGAGACCGGCTGCGACCGGGTCGAGGAGCTCACCCTCCAGGCCCCGCTGGTCCTGCCCGCCCAGGGCGCCGTACAGCTCCAGGTCACGGTGGCCGGCCCCGACGGGAACGGGCGCCGCGGCGTCAGCGTCCACTCCCGGCCGGACGGGACGGGCTCCGACGCACCCTGGTCGACCCATGCCGTCGGCGTGCTCGCCCCCACGGCCGGCACCACCACCGCACAGGATCTGTCGCAGTGGCCGCCCGCCGACGCCGACCCCGTCCCCCTGGAGGGCTACTACGAGCGCCTGACCGAGCTCGGCTTCGGCTACGGCCCCCTCTTCCAGGGGCTCAGGGCCCTGTGGCGGCGCGGTACCGAGGTGTTCGCGGAGGTCTCCCTCCCGCAGGACACCCCGGCCGACGGTTTCGGCGTCCACCCGGCGCTGCTGGACTCCGCCCTGCACGCGGTCGGCCTGGGCGGGCTGCTGCCCGACACCGGCCAGGGCCGCATCCCCTTCGCGTGGAGCGGCGTACGGCTGGAGGCGACCGGCGCCACCACCCTGCGGGTCCGGCTGACCGCGCCCGCCCCGGACACGGTGTCCCTGTTCGCCGCCGACGGCACCGGCCGGGCGGTCGTCTCCGTCGACTCCCTCGTCCTGCGGACCGTGACGGCCGATCAGCTGCCCGCCGCCGGCCGGCCCGACCACCTGGACGCGCTGTACCGGCTGGACTGGCCCGCCCTGCCGCTGGGCCCGGAGGACACCTCCCGGGGCACAACCACCGGACCTCTCGCCCGGGTCGAGGACCGTGCGGGCCTGCTCGCGCTCCTGGACGGGCCCGGCGGAGCGGACCGGCTCGCGGACACCGTCCTGGTCCCGGCACCGCGCGGCTCGCGCGGCGCACCGGACGCGGAGCAGGTCCACACGGTGACCCGGGAGGGCCTCGCCCTCCTGCGGACCTGGCTCGGCGACGACCGGACCGCCGGCTCGCGGCTGGTGCTGCTGACCCGGGGGGCCGTCGCCCCCGAGCCCGGGACGACCGTCACCGACCCGGCCCAGAGCGCCCTGTGGGGGCTGGTCCGCTCCGCGCAGTCGGAGAACCCCGGACGACTGGTCCTCGCCGACCTGGCGGACGCGGAAGCCGCCGCCCTCCTCCCCGACGAGGAACGGCTGCTGGCCGCGGCGCTGGCCACCGGCGAACCGCAGTTCGCCCTCCGCGGCGATACGGCGTACGTGCCCCGGCTCGCCCGCCGGACCGCCGCCGACGCGCTGCGCCCCGCCC
>NZ_JBEZWL010000095.1:0-28845 GCF_040648015.1 Streptomyces sp. NPDC029216
GCCACCCCGGGGAGGTCCCCGGGGTGGCCCCGTTTCCGTGTCCGACGCCCGGAAGGGCCTGGTCGGCTAGTCCGCGTACGTCTCCCCGCGCTCGGCCTTCTCGACCAGGGAGGCCGGCGGGGTGAAGCGCTCGCCGTAGGCGGCGGCGAGCTCGCGGGCGCGGGCCACGAAGCCGGGCAGGCCGCCCTCGTAGCCGTTGATGTACTGGATCACGCCACCGGTCCAGGCCGGAAAGCCGATGCCCATGATGGAGCCGATGTTGGCGTCGGCGATGGAGGTGAGCACGCCCTCGTCCAGGCAGCGGACGGTGTCCACGGCTTCGGCGAAGAGCATGCGCTCCTTCATGTCCTCGAAGGGGATCTGCTCGGCGTCCTGCTTGCCGAAGTGCTCGCGCAGGCCCGGCCAGATGCGGGTGCGCTTGCCGGACTCGTCGTACTCGTAGAAGCCGGCGCCGCCGCTGCGGCCGGGGCGGCCGAACTCGTCGACCATGCGGTCGATGACCGTGTCGGCCGGGTGCTCGGTCCACGCGCGGCCCTCGGCCTCGAAGGCCTTGCGGGTCTCGTTGCGGATCTTGCGCGGGAGGGTGAGGGTGAGCTCGTCCATCAGGGAGAGCACCTTGGCCGGGTAGCCGGCCTGGGCGGCGGCCTGTTCGATCGAGGCGGGCTCGACGCCCTCGCCGACCATCGCGACGCCCTCGTTGATGAACTGGCCGATGACGCGCGAGGTGAAGAAGCCGCGCGAGTCGTTGACCACGATGGGGGTCTTGTTGATCTGGCGGACCAGGTCGAAGGCGCGGGCGATGGCCTCGTCGCCGGTGCGCTCGCCCTTGATGATCTCCACCAGCGGCATCTTGTCGACGGGCGAGAAGAAGTGCAGGCCGATGAAGTCGGCGGGGCGCGCCACCCCTTCCGCGAGCCCGGTGATGGGCAGGGTGGAGGTGTTGGAGCAGAGCAGCGCGTCGGGGGCGACGACGTCCTGGATCTCCTGGAACACCTTGTGCTTGAGGCTGGTGTCCTCGAAGACGGCCTCGATGACGGCGTCGCAGCCCGCGAGGTCGGCGGCTTCGGCGGTGGGGGTGATCCGGGCCAGCAGCTCGGCGCGCTTGGCCTCGGTGGTGCGGCCCTTGGCGAGTGCCTTGTCGAGCAGCTTCTCGGAGTAGGCCTTGCCCTTGGCGGCGGCCTCGGGGGTGACGTCCTTGAGGACCACCTCGATGCCCGCGCGGGCGCAGGAGTAGGCGATGCCGGCGCCCATCATGCCGGCGCCGAGGACGGCCACCTTGCGGACCTTGCGCGGCTCGACGCCCTGGGGGCGGCTGCGGCCGGCGTTGACGGCCTGGAGGTCGAAGAAGAACGCCTGGATCATGTTCTTCGCGGTCTGGCCGGTGACCAGCTCGGTGAAGTAGCGGGCCTCGATGGTCAGCGCGGTCTCGAAGTCCACCTGGGTGCCCTCGACGGCGCAGGCCAGGATGTTGCGGGGCGCCGGGTAGGGGGCGCCGTTCAGCTGCTTCTTGAGGTTGGCGGGGAAGGCCGGCAGGTTGGCGGCGAAACGCGGGTTGGACGGCGTACCGCCGGGGATCTTGTAGCCGGGGACGTCCCAGGGCTGCTTCGACTCGGGGTTCGCGTCGATGAAGGCGCGGGCCTTGGCGAGCATCTCCTCGGGGGTGGCGGCCAGTTCGTGGACGAGGCCGTTGTCGAGGGCGCGCTGCGGGTTGTACTGGGTGCCCTGGAGCAGGACCTTGAGGAGGGCGTCGGCGATGCCCATCAGGCGCACGGTGCGGGTGACGCCGCCGCCGGCCGGGAGCAGGCCGAGGGTGACCTCGGGCAGGCCGATCTTGGAGCCGGGGGCGTCGAGGGCGACGCGGTGGTGGGAGGCGAGGCAGATCTCGTAACCGCCGCCGAGGGCCGCGCCGTTGATGGCGGCCACGACGGGCTTGCCGAGGGTCTCGATGCGGCGCAGGGAGCGCTTGATCGCGGTGCCGGTGTCGAAGGCGAGCTGGGCGTGCTCGGGGCGCAGCCCGATCATGTCCTTGAGGTCGCCGCCCGCGAAGAAGGTCTTCTTGGCGGAGGTGTAGATGATGCCGCGGATGGAGTCCTTCTCGGCCTCGGCGCGGTCGGCGACGGCCGCGATGGAGTCCTTGAAGGCCTGGTTCATCGTGTTGGCGGACTGGTTGGGGTCGTCGAGGACCAGGGTGACGACGCCGGTCTCGTCCTGTTCCCAGCGGATCGTGGTGGACTCGCTCATGTTCGCTACTTCCGTGTCAGAGGTGGGATCAGGGATCAGGACGGATCAGACGCGCTCGACGATGGTGGCGACGCCCATGCCGCCGCCGACGCAGAGGGTGACGAGGCCGTAGCGCTTGTCCTGGCGCTCCAGTTCGTCGACGACGGTGCCGAGCAGCATGGCGCCGGTGGCGCCGAGCGGGTGGCCGAGGGCGATGGCGCCGCCGTTGACGTTGACCTTGTCGAGGGAGACGCCCATGTCCTTGACGAAGCGCAGGACGACGCCGGCGAAGGCCTCGTTCATCTCGATAAGGTCGATGTCGTCGATGGTCAGGCCGGCCTTGGCGAGGGCCTTGCGGGTGGCGGGGGCGGGGCCGGTGAGCATGATGGTGGGTTCGGAGCCGGAGACGGCGGCCGAGACGATGCGGGCGCGGGGGCGCAGGCCGTTGCGTTCGCCGGCCTCGCGGGTGCCGATGGCGACGAGGGAGGCTCCGTCGACGATGCCGGAGGAGTTGCCGGCGTGGTGGACGTGGTCGATCTTCTCGATCCAGTGGTACTTCTGCAGGGCGACGGCGTCGAAGCCGCCGAGGTCGCCGATGTCGGCGAAGGAGGGCTTGAGCTTCGCGAGGGTGTCGGCGGTGGTGCCGGGGCGGACGAACTCGTCGTGGTCCAGGACGACCAGGCCGTTGCGGTCGGTGACCGGGACGACGGAGCCGGCGAAGCGGCCCTCCTTGATGGCGGTCGCGGCCCGCTCCTGGGAGAGGGCGGCGTACTCGTCGACGTCGCGCCGGGTGAATCCCTCGATGGTGGCGATCAGGTCGGCGCCGATGCCCTGGGGGACGAAACCGGTGTCCCAGTTGGTCATGGGGTCGGCGAACCAGGCGCCGCCGTCGGAGGCCATGGGGACGCGGGACATGGACTCGACGCCGCCCGCGAGGACGAGGTCCTCCCAGCCGGAGCGGACCTTGGCGGCGGCGAGGTTGACGGCTTCCAGGCCGGAGGCACAGAAGCGGTTCTCCTGGACGCCGGCGACGGTGTCGGGGAGGCCGGCGGCGATGGCCGCGATACGGGCGATGTCGGAGCCCTGGTCGCCGACCGGGCCGACGACGCCGAGCACGATGTCGTCGATGGTGGCGGGGTCGAGGCCGGCGTTGCGCTCGCGCAGGGCGTGGATGAGGCCGGTGACCAGGTCGATGGGCTTGGTGCCGTGCAGGGCTCCGTTGGCCTTGCCGCGCCCGCGCGGGGTGCGGATCGCGTCGTACACGTACGCTTCGGTGCTCACAGGTCTTGCCTTTCGGGGAGGTCCGGCGGAAGTCGGGGAGGGGCGGGGCGTCAGCCGAGGAGGGAGCGGCCGATGATCTCCTTCATGATCTCGGTCGTGCCCCCGTAGATGGTCTGGATGCGGCCGTCGGTGAAGGCCCGCGCCACCCGGTACTCGGTCATGTAGCCGTAGCCGCCGTGCAGTTGGAGGCAGCGGTCGGCGACCCGCTTCTGGAGTTCGGTGGCCCACCACTTGGCCATGGAGGCGTGGACGTGGTCCAGTTCTCCGTTGGCGTGGTCGGTGATGCAGCGGTCGAGGAAGGTACGGGTGACCGCGCATTCGGTGGCCATCTCGGCGATCTCGAAGCGGATGTGCTGGAGCTTGGCCAGCGGGCGGCCGAAGGCCTCGCGCTCCTTGACGTACCGGGTGGTGATCTCCAGGAGGTGTTCGGCGGCCGCGATGGCGGCCATGGCGATGCCCATCCGCTCCTGCGCGAGGTTGGTCATCAGGTGGACGAAGGCGCCGTTGAGCTCGCCGAGGAGGTTCTCCTTGGGGACGCGTACGTCGTTGAAGAAGAGTTCGGCGGTGTCCTGGGACTTCTGGCCGATCTTGTCGAGGTTGCGGCCGCGTTCGAAGCCCTCGGTGCCGCGCTCGACGACCAGCAGCGACAGGCCGTGCGCCCCGCCCTCGGGGGTGGTCCTGGCGACGACGATCACCAGGTCGGCGAGGATGCCGTTGGAGATGAAGGTCTTGGAGCCGTTGAGCAGCCAGTGGTCGCCGCGGTCCTCGGCGCTGGTGCGGATGCCCTGGAGGTCGGAGCCGGCGCCGGGCTCGGTCATCGCGATGGCGGTGATGGTCTCGCCCGAGCAGAAGCCGGGCAGCCAGCGGCGCTTCTGCTCCTCGGTGCCCAGGGAGGTCAGGTACGGCCCGATGATGTCGTTGTGCAGGCCGATCGCCAGGCCCGGGGCGCCGGCGCGGGTGAACTCCTCGGCGAGGACGGCCGCGTAGCGGAAGTCGGGGTTGCCCCCGCCCCCGTACTCCTCCGGGACGGCCAGGCCCAGCAATCCCTGCCGGCCGGCGGCCCGCCAGGCCTCGCGGCTGACGATGCCGTCCTTCTCCCACTGCTCGTAGTGCGGCAGCACCTCCTTGTCGAGGAAGGTGCGGACGGTCTGGCGGAACGCCTCGTGGTCGGCGTCGTAGATGCGGCGTTGCATCGGGGCCCCCTAGAGCCAGCTCTTGACGGTTTCGATCAGCCGGGCCGGCTCGGGGCCGACGGGTGTGACGTTGAGCATGGTGACGCCGGCCTCCCGGAAGGCCTCGACGCGCTCGCGTACGTAACCCTCGGGCCCGCAGAGGGTCATGAGCTCGCAGAACTCGTCGGGGACGGCGGCCGCGGCGTCGCGCTTGCGGCCGGAGAGGTAGAGCTCCTGGATCCTGCGGGCCTCCTCCTCGTACCCGTAGGCGACGGCGAGGTCGTTGTAGAAGTTCCGGCCGGGCGCGCCCATCCCCCCGACGTACAGGGCGATCTGGGGACGCGCCAGGTCGCGGGCCTTCGCCGCGTCCTCGCCGATGGCCAGCAGGCCGCCGGCGACGGTCTGCAGCGGGCCGAGTTCCGCCGGCCGCTTCGCCCCGCCCTCGGCGAGGGCGCCGCCCCAGACGGCGTGCGCCTTCTCGGGGATGAAGAGGGTGGGCAGCCAGCCGTCGGCGATCTCGGCGGTCAGGGCCACGTTGGCCGGGCCGAGGGAGGCGATGTAGACGGGGATCCGGTCGCGGACCGGGCGGGTGAGGATCTTCAGCGGTTTGCCGTGGCGGCCGCCGCGCTCGGGCGGCAGCGGCATGTCGGTGATGCCGTGGTGGTCGATGGTCTCGCGGCGCCAGATCCGCCGGCACAGCTCGACGGTCTCGCGGGTGCGGCCGAGCGGCTTGTCGTACGGCTTGCCGTGCCAGCCCTCGACGACCTGCGGGCCGGAGGCGCCGAGGCCGAGCAGCGCCCGGCCGCCCGATACCGCGTCCAGTCCGGCGGCGGTCTGGGCGATGAGGGCGGGGGTGCGGGAGTAGACGTTGACGATGGCCGAGCCGATCTTCATCCGCTCGGTGCGCGCCGCGAGGTATCCCATGATCGTCGGGGAGTCGAAGCCCCACGCCTCGGCGACCCAGACGGCGTCGAGGCCCGCCGACTCCAGCGCCGCGGCCTCGTCGGCGGCCCGGCGCGGGTCGCCCGCGTAGTCGAGCAGCATGGACAGTTCCATCAGGCGCCCTTCCCGGTCAGGCCCGGCACGTCCCAGTCGCGGGCCACGGATGCGGTGTCCGCCCCCGGCTGCGCCGGGCCGCTCGCGATGGCGGTGGGGGTGGCGGAGAAGCGGGGTGCGGGGGCGGGCTGGGTGATCCCGCCGAAGTCGGTGAAGGTGGAGCGGGCGGCGAGGTGCGGGTGGTGCGGGGCCTCGCCCAGGGAGAGCACCGGGGCCACGCAGGCGTCGGTGCCCTCGAAGACCTCCGTCCACTCGGCCCGGGTACGGGTGCGGAAGCGGGCGGCGACGCTCTCGCGCAGCTCGCCCCAGCGGGCCAGGTCCTTGCGGGCGGGGGCCTCGTCCGCGATGCCGAGCAGCTGGACGAAGGTGTCGTAGAACTGCTGCTCCAGCGCCCCGACGGCCATGTAGCCGCCGTCGGAGGTCGCGTAGGTGCCGTAGAAGGGGCAGCCACCGTCGAGGAGGTTGGCGCCGCGCCGGTCCTGCCAGCCGCCGGCCGCGACCATGCCGTGGATCATGGCGGTGAGGTGGGCGGTGCCGTCGACGATCGCGGCGTCGACGACCTGGCCGGTGCCGCCGGGGGTGCGGGCGTGCTGGAGGGCGGCGAGCACGCCGACGACCAGGTAGAGGGAGCCGCCCGCGTAGTCCCCGACCAGGTTGGCGGGGACGGCCGGGGGCTCGTCCGGGTTGCCGATCATGCCGAGGGCGCCGGTGACGGCGATGTACGCGATGTCGTGCCCGGCGGTGTGGGCGAGCGGGCCGTCCTGGCCCCAGCCGGTCATCCGCCCGTAGACCAGCTTCGGGTTGCGGGCGAGACAGTCCTCCGGGCCGACACCGAGCCGCTCGGCGACGCCGGGGCGGAAGCCCTCGATGAGTACGTCGGCCCGCTCCGCCAGCTCCAGCACCCGGGCGGGGCCGTCGGCGGACTTCAGGTCGACCAGTACGGAGCGCTTGTTGCGGTTGGTGACGTCGTAGGCCGGATCGATGGCGAGCCCGCCGCCGCCGGGCCGGTCGACGCGCACGACGTCGGCGCCGAGGTCGGCGAGGAGCATGGCGGCGAACGGGCCGGGCCCGATGCCCGCCAGTTCGACGACGCGCACCCCGGCGAGCGGGCCGGTCCCTGTCTTCGCCCCTGCCATCGAGCCCCCAGTGTCCCTGGTGCGTGTGTGACACAACTGATGTAACACCAGTGATGCTAGGAACGCGTTCCACTCAGCACAAGAGCAAGCGCTTAGCCGATTGGCTCAATGTCTCGCGTCGGGCTCCCGCAGCCTTCATCGAACCCTCCCACTTACCGCAGGTCACACCTGCCCGCACGGACAGTCGACTCCCACGCTAGCCTCAGCCACCGACACCAGCTGGGAGGAACGTTTCATGAGCGAGCACGTCCACCGGGACCGTCCGGGGCGGGACTTCGACCTCGTGCTCTTCGGCGCGACCGGGTTCGTCGGGACCCTGACCGCCGAGTACCTCGCCGTCCACGCCCCCGCCGGCTGCCGCTGGGCCCTGGCCGGCCGCGACACCGGCAAGCTGGAGCGGCTGCGCGAGCGGCTGGCCGCCCTGAACCCGGCCTGCGCCGGCCTGCCGCTGCTGCGCGCCGACGCCGCCGACACGGCGGCCGTGCGGGAACTGGCCGCCGGCACGCGGGTGCTGGCCACCACCGTCGGCCCGTACGTCTGGTACGGGGCGGAGCTGGTCGCGGCCTGCGCCGAGGCGGGCACCGACTACGTGGACCTCACCGGCGAGCCGGAGTTCGTCGACCGGATGTACGTCGCGCACGACGCGCGGGCCCGGGAGACGGGGGCGCGGCTGGTGCACGCGTGCGGGTTCGACTGCGTACCGGCCGACCTGGGGGCGTACTTCACGGTGGGCCTGCTGCCGGCCGGGGTGCCGCTGCGGGTGGACGGGTTCGTCCGGTCCGCCGCGCTGGCCTCCGGCGGCACCCTGGCCTCCGCCCTCACCGCGCTGGGCCGCGGCCCGCAGACCCTGGCCGCCGCGCGCGAGCGCAGGCTGTACCAGCCCCGGCTGCCGGGGCGCCGGGTGCGGGGGCCGGTGGGGGCGCCCCGGTTCAGCCGGGAGACCGGGACCTGGGCGCTGCCGCTGCCGACCCTGGACCCCCGGGTCGTGACCCGGTCGGCGGCCGCGCTGGAGCGCTACGGGCCCGACTTCCGCTACCGGCACTACGCCTCCGTGCGGCACCTGCCCGTCGCCCTGGGCGGGACGGCGGCGGTGGGCGCTGCGGCCGCGCTGGCACAGGTCCCGGCGGCCCGGCGGTGGCTGACGGCCCGTTGGGAACCGGGCCGCGGCCCGGACGCGGAGCGGCGCGCCCGCAGCTGGTTCACCGTCCGCTTCGTCGGGGAGGGTGGCGGCCGCCGCGTGTTCACCGAGGTGTCGGGCGGCGACCCGGGCTACGGGGAGACGGCGAAGATGCTGGCGGAGTCCGCGCTGTGCCTGGCGTACGACGCCCTTCCCGACACCGCCGGGCAGCTCACCACGGCGGTGGCGATGGGCGACGCCCTGACCGCCCGGCTCCAGAAGGCGGGCATCCGCTTCCGGGTGGCGGCGGAGCTCCGAGCTCGTTAGGGGGCCTGGTCGACGGGCTCGGGACGGTCCGACCCGACCTGCGCCACGGCGTTGGGCATGAATCCGGCGACGGCGGCGGCCTCGTCCGGGGTCAGCGTGAGGACACTGGAGATGACGACGAGCGCGTTCCCCACGCGGACGACGGTCGCGTCCGCGCGTTCCGTGCCGTCGGCTCCCGTCATGACCGTCGCCCGGACGACGAGGCTCTCGTCCCCGAGCCGGGGACCTTCGGCGACGGCGAAGGCGGCCGTGTCGGCGGGCTCCCCCGGCGCGTGCGGCAGCTCCACGCTCCGGCAGCGGTCCACCAGGGCACGCATGTCCTCCACCGCCCGGTGCGCGCCGCCGTCCGGGAACGAGTAGAGCTTCTCCATGCCGGGGATGACGCCGTTCCCGGCGGAGTGCCCGCCGCCGAACATCGCCGTCGCGGACGCGGACGCCGCCGACGTGCTCGCGTCCACGACGCTCTGCCCGTCCAGCAGCTCCGCGCAGGAGGCGGGCGTCGCCGAGGCGGCAGGGGCCCCCTTCGAGCTCTCGCGGCTCGGGGGTCCGGCCTTGGAGGTCCAGCCGCCCGGCAGGGCCGCGGGCAGCAGGTGCGTCCGCAGCTCGGCGGCCGACAGCGGTGCCGGCCGCGTTGCGGGCGGCGTTGCGGGCGGCGTTGCCGGAGCCGACGGGTGCGGCCCCGCCGGACGTGCGCACCCGACGGCCGACACCAGCAGCACGAGTCCGGCCGCCCACCGGATCCCGGAGCGGGTCATCTCCCGTCACCTGCCTCGCGCAGGGCGCGCCGGCACAGGGAGTCGGCGCGCCGGGTGGTCTCGGGGAGCCGGTAGCGGGGGCTCAGCGCGAGGGTGTGGGCGCAGGCGTTGTCCAGGGAGACGCGGTGGCCCACGGACACGTACACCGGCTTGATCCCGTGCTGGGTGCGCAGCGCCCGGCCGACGACGGCGCCGTCGGCGGCGAGCAGCGGCGAGGCCTCGCCGCGCGGGGCGCCGGGCTCCTCGTAGGTGAAGGTGAAGGGGTTCTTGGCGACCCCGATGCTCGGCAGCCCCGTCACCACCCCGAGGTGGCAGGCGAGGCCGAAGCCGCGCGGGTGGGCGAGGCCGTAGCCGTCGCAGACGACGAGGCCGGGGGTGACGGGGAGCGCCTCCAGGGCGGCGAGGACGGTCGGCAGCTCCCGGAAGGCGAGCAGGCCGGGCACGTAGGGGAAGCTGACGTGCCCGACGGCCGTGGACTCGGCGACGACGTCGAGGGTGGCGGCGTCGAGGACGACGGCGGCGGCCGCGACGAGGTCGCGCTCGTCGTCGTAGGCCACGTCGACTCCGGCGACGAGCCCGCTGCCGGGCTCGGGCCCGGGCTCGTCGAGGACGACGTGCTTGCGGAGTTCGTCCTGTATCGCCCGGGCCTCGGTCTCGTCGGCGGGGGTCTTCACACGTGTCATGGGGTGCGAGAGTAGCCTGGCGATCATGTTTGTCATGGAGCTCATGTACACCGCGCCCATCGAGGACGTCGAAGAGCAGATGGACGCGCACATCGCCTGGCTCGACGAGCACTACGCGTCGGGCGTCTTCCTCGCCTCGGGGCGCAAGGTTCCGCGCGAGGGAGGGGTCATCCTGGCCCGCGGGGTCTCGCGAGCCGAGGTCGAGACGATCGCGGCCGGGGATCCGTTCGTGGTGGCGGGGGTGTGCGCGTACCGGATCACGGAGTTCATCGCCACGAAGACCTCCTCGGACCTGGCCGCGGTCCGCGAGTCCCTTCCGCTGTAACGAAATCCAGCCCGCGCAGGGGGTACCTCCCAGCGGTAGCCGGGGAGTTCGAGCGCACGTACGGGGTCCGGGGCGGAGCCCCTGAGGAGCGGGCGGAGGGCCGGGAGGGACCGGCCCCGCGCAGCGGGACCGGGGCCGAGCGGTCAGCGGCTGCGCTCCAAGCGGGCCACGCGGCCCTTTTCACCCGCCGCCCAGCAGCCCCCGTCCCCCGCGCAGGCGACGGTGTCGAACGACCCCCCGTCCAGCCCCCGCCAGGTGCGTCCCGCGTCCAGTGTGACGTCCGTGCCCGCCGGGCCCACCGCCAGGGCCACCGTGCGCCCGTACGGGTACCAGGCCGCGCCCGAGCGGTACGCCGGCGGCGGGGTGGCGGCCTGGGTCCAGGTGCGGCCGGCGTCGGCGGAGCGGGCCGCGGCCCGCGGTGAGGCCTGGCCCGTGCGGTAGTCGCCGCCCACCGCCAGACCCGTCGTACGGTCGCGGAAGGCCAGGGCGAAGACCCCGCGCGCCGGGTCGCCGGCCGGGACGGTGGAGTCGGCGACCCGCCAGGTCAGGCCCCGGTCGGCGGAGTGCAGCACCCGCGCCGACGCCCCTCCGCCGGTGGCCAGCCAGACGTCGCGCGGCCCGGAGGCCACCAGGCACTGCCCGCTCGCGGCGAATCCGGCCTCGCCGGGCAGCGCCTGCGGCATGCCCGCGTCGGGCAGCACCCGCCAGGCGCGCCCGCCGTCGTCGGTGGCCAGGACCCGGAACCTCCCGTCCACCGGGTCGCTCACGGCCAGCCCGTGCCGGGAGTCGAAGAAGGTCAGGCAGTCGTAGAAGGCCCGCGGGTCGGGGTTGCGGAAGGTTTCGGTCCAGCTCGCGCCGCCGTCCTCGGTCCGCAGGATCCGCGAGGCCGCGCCCTCCCCGATGGACAGGGCCACCGCCCGCCGCGCGTCGAAGGCCTCGATGTCGCGCAGTTCCAGCCCCTCGGCGACCGCACCGGGCGGCGACACGTCCTGCCAGCTGCGGCCCCCGTCGCCGGTGCGCAGGACGGTGCCCTTGGAACCGGCCACCCAGGCCGTGGCGTGCCCGACGGCCGCCAGCCCGCGGAAGCGGACCCCCTGCGCGGCCGCCGGCCCGGTGTCCTTGAGGGCCCAGCCCGCTCGCCGTAAGCCGGAGGCGGAGAGGTCCGCCGCCCCGGTGTCCGCCTGCGCCGGCGCGGCCGCCACCGCCACCAGCAGAGCCGCCGCGCACATGCCAACTCCCAGAAGTCTCATGGCGCGGGAAGCTAACGCACCCGGATTTGACCGTCCAGGGTGCGTATCCGGCCGCGCGTTCCTACCGTGAGCCCATGGCCTCCATGGAGACGAACGAGCCGAAGGAACCGAAAGAGCCCAAGGCGTACGCGGGCGAGGGGATCACCGTCACCTACGACACCGGCCGGTGCCTGCACGCCGCCCGGTGCGTGGGCGGTCTGCCCGAGGTGTTCGACACCGGACGGCGCCCGTGGATCCAGCCGGACGGCGCCGCGCCCGAGCGGGTCGCCGAGGTGGTCCGGCGCTGCCCGTCCGGGGCGCTCCAGTACCGCTTGGCCGCGGGCCCGCCGGAGGAGCCGGACCGGCCGACCACCGTCGTACGGTCGCCCTTCGGCCAACTGTTCCTGCGGGGGGAACTGAGCGTGACCGTCCCGGGAGGAGGGGTCCGGGAGGAGACCAGGGCGGTGCTTTGCGCCTGTGGAGTGAGCGGTAACCAGCCTTATTGCGATCACTCCGGGGCCTGCGGGAAGGAGTGACGGTCCCTCTCCCACACCACCCGTCCGGTCACTCTGTGCGATCAGACGGGCGAGATCTGGCCAATCGGTGACGCAGCTCACGTCATCCGCCCTGCACGGATTTGCCGATTCCGGCGTCTATCCGGTTGCCGGGTTCCACCCCACAGCCCGGCAGCAGATCCGCTGCAAGGGAGCGAGCCTTGATCACTGTCATCGAGCAGGCCGTACAGGCACGACTGGTCGCCACCGCCCCGAAGGTCGAGACCGTCCCCGTCACCCTCTGCTACGACCGCTCGGATCCCTTCGCCGTCCGCATGGCGTTCCCCGCCCTCGCCACGCTGGAGGGCGTGGAGGTCTCGTGGACCTTCGCGCGCGAGCTGCTGATGTCCGGGATCCAGCACCCGGCCGGCTGCGGCGACGTCCGCGTGCGCCCGTACGACGGGGACCGGACCACGGTCGAGTTCCACGCGCCGGAGGGTGTGGCGATCGTGCTGATGACCACGGCCGAGATCCAGAGATTCCTGGAGCGTTCCCGCGAGCTCGTCCCGCCGGGGCTGGAGCACCGCTACCTGGACATGGACCACAGCCTGGACGAGCTGATGCGCGGCTCCTGCTGAGAGCGCTTTATTCGGTTGCGGGCGGCTCCGGCCGCCCGTAACTTCGTCAACGTTCCCCCGGCCACCGCCGGGAGGCGCCCCCACACCGCCGTCGAAACGGAGTAGGCCGTTGCTCTTCTGAGGTCCGAGACACCGACCACCACACCCACATCCTTGTGACAGTCGGCTGTCTCCCCGCGTTGCACGCACCAATCACGCAACCTGGAGGCCTCCATGAGTCATGCCCCTACTTTTGTCACCTGCTCCGCCCTCTCCTTCGACTGGCCCGACGGAACCCCCGCCTTCGAGGGGTTCCAGTGGACCGTCGGCCCCGGCCGCACCGGCCTGATCGGGCTCAACGGCTGCGGGAAGTCCACCCTGTTGAAGCTCGTCGCGGGCGTCCTGACCCCGTCCGACGGGCAGGTCTCCGTGGCCGGCACCATCGGCTACCTCCCCCAGGACGCCACCCTCGACACCGCGCTCCGCGTCGACGAGGCGCTCGGCATCCGCGCGGCCCGTACGGCCCTGCACGCCATCGAGGCGGGTGAGGCCACCGAGGCCAACTTCGCCGCCGTCGGCGACGACTGGGACGTGGAGGAGCGGGCCCTGGCCGTGCTCGACCAGCTCGGGCTCGCCCGGATCGGACTGGACCGCACCGTCGGCGAGCTGTCGGGCGGCGAGTGCGTCCTGCTGCGGCTGGCGGCCCTGCTGCTGGCCCGGCCGGACGTCCTGCTGCTCGACGAGCCCACCAACAACCTGGACCTGAGGGCCCGGCGCCGCCTGTACGCGGCCGTCGAGTCCTGGTCCGGGGTGATGATCCTGGTCAGCCACGACCGGGAGCTGCTGGAGCGGGTCGACCAGATCGCCGACCTGCGCGACGGTGAAGTCCGCTGGTACGGCGGGAACTACGGCGACTACGAGCGGATGCTCGCCGCCGAGCAGGAGTCGGCCGAGCGGATGGTCCGGGTCGCGGAGGCCGACGTACAGCGCCAGAAGCGCGAACTGGCCGAAGCGCATGTCAAGTTGGCCCGCCGCACGCGGTACGCGCAGAAGATGTACGACACCAAGCGCGAGCCGAAGATCGTGATGAACTCGCGCAAGCGCGCCGCCCAGGAGTCGGCGGGCAAGCACCGCACGATGCACGCCGAGAAGCTGGCGGACGCCCGCGAGCGCCTCGACCAGGCGGTGGAGGCGGTGCGCGACGACGCCGCGATCCGCATCCAGCTGCCCGCCACGCAGGTTCCGCCGGGCCGACGGGTGCTGACCCTCAGCGATCTGCGCCTGGCCCACGGGGCCGCGGTGGAGGGCGAGTGGGAGGTGCGCGGCCCGGAGCGGATCGCGCTGGTCGGCGCCAACGGCTCCGGCAAGACGACACTGCTGCGGACGGTCGCCGGACTGCTGCCGCCCGTGTCGGGCGAGGCGGTGACGCACGTCCAGGCGCGTTTCCTGCCGCAGCGGCTGGACGTCCTGGACGACGAGCGCTCGGTGGTGGAGAACGTGGCGCGGTTCGCGCCGCACGCCTCGAACAACCTGATCCGGGCGCGTCTCGCGCACTTCCTGTTCCGGGGCGCCCGGGCGGACCGGGCGGCCGGCACCCTCTCGGGCGGCGAGCGGTTCCGGGCGGCGCTCGCGGCGCTGCTGCTGGCGGAGCCGGCTCCGCAGCTGCTGATGCTGGACGAGCCGACGAACAACCTGGACCTTGCGAGCGTTCGCCAGCTCGGCGAGGCGCTGGAGTCGTACGAGGGCGCACTGCTGGTCGCGAGCCACGACGTGCCGTTCCTGGAGACGCTGGGGATCACCCGGTGGCTGCTGCTCGACCCCGAGCGGGGGCTGCGGGCGACCACGGCCGAGGAGGTCCGCGCCTCGCTCTGGCAGGACTGATCCCCGGGTCCCTCCCGGCACCCCCAGCCCCTTCGGCCGTCAAGGCCGGAGGGGCTGACCACCTTCTGGCGTGATTCTCGCCCTTGTGGAGGCCCCTGCCAGCCCCTCCAACTGCATAGATAACCGGATGTAGCCGGACAGAACCATGGCTGGGGCTTGGCGGGCCCTGATGTCGCACTTAACCTACGAGACCGTAGGCTACGGAACCGTAGGTAATTCGCTTTGCACCCAGGAGTACCCGTGACGATCACCTCTCCCCACCTCGGCAGCTCGGAGGCGTGGACCGACGCCAAGCTGCTGTACGCGCTGGAAGAGGTGGTCGAAAAGGAACTGAACCGCCATCTGAAGGTCACCAAGGACTGGATGCCCCACGAGTACGTCCCGTGGAGCGACGGCCGGAACTTCCCCGGCTTCTTCGAGGACGGCGAGGCCTGGGACCCGCAGCAGTCCAAGGTCACGGACATCGGCAAGATCGCGCTGGTCGTCAACCTGCTGACCGAGGACAACCTCCCCAGCTACCACCACGAGATCGCGACCCTGTTCGGCCGCAACGGCGCCTGGGGCACCTGGGTGCACCGCTGGACGGCCGAGGAGGGCCGTCACGGCATCGTGATGCGCGACTACCTGCTCGCCTCGCGCGCCGTGGACCCGGACAAGCTGGAAGCGTTCCGGATGCAGCACATGTCGGAGGGTTTCGAGTCCGACAACAGCCACTCGATGCTGCACTCGGTGGCGTACGTGGCCTTCCAGGAGCTCGCGACCCGCATTTCGCACCGCAACACCGGCCACCAGTCCGGTGACCCGGTCTGCGACCGCATGCTGGCCCGCATCGCGCAGGACGAGAACCTGCACATGATCTTCTACCGGAACCTTCTGGGCGCGGCCTTCGAGCTCGCCCCGGACCTGACGATGCAGGCCGTGCGCGACGTGGTCGTCAACTTCCGGATGCCCGGACACGGCATGCCCGGCTTCGAGCGGATGGCCGCGCAGATGGCGATCGGCGGGGTCTACAACCTGCGGATCCACCACGACGACGTGCTGAGCCCCGTGATCCGCTTCCTCAAGATCATGGACATCGACGGTCTGGGCCCGGAGGGGCAGAAGGCCCAGGAGGAGCTCGGGCTCTTCATGAACGGCCTGGACTCCGAGGCGCGCAAGTTCGACGAGCGGCTGGCCGCGCGCGCCGCGCGCATGGCGGCCCGCAAGGGCTGAGCCCCGCAGTCCGTCCCGCGAACCCCCGGTGGAGCCCCCGCTCCGCCGGGGGTTCGCGGCGTCCGGACCCGGGCGGCCGCGCCGTACGGTCCGCCGACCCGGACGGTCAGCCGCGCCGTACGGTCCGCCGCGCCGTGCGGTCAGCCGCGCCGGCGCAGGGCCAGCCGCTCCGTCTCCGAGAGCCCGCCCCAGACGCCGAAGCGCTCGTCGTTGGCGAGGGCGTACTCCAGGCACGCCGCCCGGCCCTCGCACGCCCCGCACAGCCGCTTCGCGTCCTGGAGGGAGGATCCGGGCTCCGGGAAGAAGAAGCTCGGGCCCGTCTGGGCGCACAGTGCGAGGTCGTACCAGGCGGGGGCGGTGGTGGTGTTCATCGACATGCGGCGATCCTGGAGGCGGGCGATGGACGTCCGATCAACGCCTGATCAACACCGGCCGACCGGCCGATAGGGTGAAGTGATGATCATTCGTTGAAGAAAGGCCTTGGCCCACACGGTGACCGAGTCACGACCCCACGCCCTGTTCTCCTTCGGCACGCTGAGGGACGAACGTGTCCAGACCGCCCTCTTCGGCCGGACCGTGCCCAGCTCCCCGGCCTCGCTGGTCGGCTACACGACCCGGCCCCTGAAGATCACCGACCCGGACGTGATCGCCGCCAGCGGCCTCGACGTCCACCTGACCCTGGAGTGCCGGCTCGGCTCCGTCGTCGAGGGAGCGGTCCTGCGCCTCACCGAGGAGGAGCTCGCCGCCGCCGACGCCTACGAGGTGGACGACTACGTCCGCCGGCGGGTGCTCCTCTCCTCCGGGGAGAGCGCCTGGGCCTACCTGGACGCGGACCCGCTGCGCTCGGCGGCGCGGATCGTGATCGTGGGCGACAGCATCGCCTACGGGCGCTGCGATCCGCAGGGCGGCTGGGCGGCCCGGCTCGCGGCCGGCCACATCGCGGAGAACGAGCTGGACCACCGGGTCTTCAACCTGGCCATCCCGGGCAGCACCCTGGCCGACGTGGCCGGGCAGACCCCCGCCCTCCTCGGCCCGCGCCGCCCGGACACCCTCCTGGTCGCCGCCGGCATCAACGACTCGGCCGTACCGCTCGCCGCCGGGCAGCCGTCCCCGGACGGCCTCGCGCACCTCGCGGACAGCCTCGCCGCCCTGTCCGCCGCGGCCCGGGACCACAACGCCCGCCTCGTCGTCCTCGGCCCCGCCTGGCTGGACGAATCCCGCACCGCCGACTACGAGGGCCTGCGCTTCACCGAGTCCCGCGCCCTGACCCTGCGCGAAACCCTGCGCACGTGGTGCACCGAGCACCACGTCGACTACCTCGACGCCTGGGAGCCCCTGCACGGCGCCCCGTCCCTCCTCACGGACGGCATCCACCCCACCCCGGAAGGCCACGAGGCCCTCTACCACCACCTCACGGCCGGCCTGCGCCGGTAACCGGGTCGGCCCGGGTGAGCTCGTCGTCCACCCAGGCGAAGGGCCTGCCTGCCGCCCGGGCCAGGAGGGGGCGGGGGCGGGAGGCGGCCATCTTCGCAGCCTATGGGGGTTCAGTGCTCGGGCTTCTCCTGTTTGGCGCGGCTCGGCTGGACGCGTTTGGGTTCGCCCGGCATCTTCGGGTAGTCCGGGGGGTACGGCATGTCGCCCAGGCCGTGGTCGCGTTCGTCGCGGGCGGCGAGCTCCAGGACCGGTTCCAGGCTGAAGGCGTGCTCGTCCATGTCGGCGTGCAGGTCGCCGAGTTCGGCGAAGCGGGCCGGCATCGTGACGATGTCGAAGTCGCGCGGCTCCGCGTCGTCCACCTCCTCCCAGCGCAGGGGCGCCGAGACCGGGGCGTGCGGGCGGGGGCGGACCGAGTAGGCGGAGGCGATGGTCCGGTCGCGGGCGGTCTGGTTGTAGTCGACGAAGATCCGCTCGCCGCGTTCCTCCTTCCACCAGGCCGTCGTGACCTTGCCCGGCATCCGCCGCTCCAGTTCCCGGCCCAGCGCGATGGCGCACCGGCGGACCTCGGTGAAGGTCCAGCGCGGCTCGATCGGCACGAAGACGTGCAGCCCGCGGCCGCCCGAGGTCTTGGGCCAGCCGCGCAGCCCCACCTCGTCCAGCAGGGCGCGCAGTTCGTGCGCCGCCGCCACCGCGTGGTGGTAGTCGGTGCCCGGCTGCGGGTCCAGGTCGATGCGCAGTTCGTCCGGCCGGTCGGTGTCCCCGCGGCGCACCGGCCAGGGATGGAAGGTGAGGCAGCCCAGGTTGGCGGCCCACAGGACGGCGGCCGGCTCGGTGGGGCAGATCTCGTCCGCGCTGCGGCCGCTGGGGAAGGCGATGTGGGCGGTCGGGATCCAGTCGGGCAGGTTCTTCGGGGCCCGCTTCTGGAAGAAGGACTCCCCCTCCACCCCGTCCGGGTAGCGCTCCAGGGTGGTGGGGCGGTCGCGCAGGGCGCGGGTGATCCCGTCGGCGACGGCCAGGTAGTACTCGGCGACGTCCCGCTTCGTGAGCCCGCGCTCCGGGAAGTACACCTTGTCCGGGCTGGACAGGCGTACCGCCCGCCCGCCCGCGACGAGCTCGATCGCACCACCCGCGCCAGCTCCCATGGGCGCCACGTTAGGCGGGCGCGGGCGGACGCGCACACCGAGCGGGCCCGGACGTACCACCGCAGAATCGAGGGCATGGATCTGCCGGTGATGCCGCCCGTGAAGCCGATGCTCGCCAAGTCCGTGGCGAAGATCCCGCCCGGCATGCAGTACGAGGCCAAGTGGGACGGCTTCCGGGCCATCGTCCACCGCGACGGGGACGAGGTCGAGGTCGGCAGCCGCACCGGCAAGAGCCTGAACCGGTACTTCCCCGAGCTGGTGGCGGCGCTGAAGGAGAACCTGCCGCCCCGCTGCGTCGTCGACGGGGAGATCGTGATCGTCCACGACGGGCGGCTCGACTTCGACCGGCTGACCGAACGGATCCACCCCGCCGCCTCCCGGGTGAGGCTGCTCGCCGAGACCACCCCGGCCAGCTTCGTCGCCTTCGATCTGCTCGCCCTCGGTGACGAGGCCCTCCTCGACACCCCGCTCGCCGACCGCCGCAGCGCCCTGGTCCGCGCACTCTCCACAGCCCGTCCCCCCGTGCACCTCGCGCCCGCGACCACCGACCCCGCGCTCGCGCGGGAGTGGTTCGAGCGGTTCGAAGGCGCCGGGCTGGACGGAGTCGTCGCGAAACCCCTCGACCTCCCCTACCGGCCCGACACCCGCCTGATGTTCAAGATCAAGCACGAGCGTACGGCCGACGTCGTCCTCGCCGGTTTCCGTTTCCACAAGAGCGGTCCGATCATCGGATCACTGCTCCTCGGCCTGTACGACGGCCACGGCGCGCTCCAGCACGTGGGGGTCTGCGCCGCCTTCCCCATGAAGCGCCGCGCCGAGCTCGTCGAGGAGCTCGAACCCCTGCGGATGCCGGACGCCGAGGGGCACCCCTGGGCGTCCTGGACCGAGGAGTCCGCCCACGAGAGCGCCCGGCTGCCCGGCGCCCAGAGCCGCTGGACGGGGAAGAAGGACCTGTCGTGGGTGCCGCTGCGCCCCGAGCGCGTCTGCGAGGTGAAGTACGACCACATGGAGGGCGACCGCTTCCGGCACACCGCGCAGTTCGTCCGCTGGCGGCCCGACCGGGAGCCGGAGAGCTGTACGTACGCGCAACTGGAGGAGGTCGTCGGCTACGACCTGGCCGAGGTACTGGGCACCGCGGGCTGAACGGCCCCGGCCCCCACCTCGGCCCCGGCCCCCACAGCGGGACCAGCACCGGCCGTGAGCCTCTCCCATTCCGGGCGGTCCGGTCCCATCGCGTTGGGGGTCCAGCCCGGCCGGTCCGCGAGCCAGCGCGCCACCCTCGCCCGGACCGCGGGGTCCGCGTAGGCCCGCCCGGGCGCTTCGGCCAGGTGCCGGACCCTGGCCCGTGCCCGCATCACCTCCGGATCCTCCAGCGCGCATTCGAACAGCGCGGCCGCCTCCCGCACCCGCTCCGCACGGCCGGGCCGGCCCGCCCCGGCCGGCCCGGCCCCACCCCCCAGGGTCGCCCCCGCCGCGGCCTCCTCCGCCCCGGCCGCGAGCCGCTCGCCGACGGCCGCGTCCGCGCCGACCTGGTAGTCGAACCAGGGCTTCAGCGTGCGCAGCGCCCAGGCGTGGTACCCGGCGGCGAAGCCGGGAGAGCCCGGGTCGAGGTGGGCCGTCCGGGCCACCCGGCCGGCCGCCCACAGCGCGAGCGAGGTCCCCTGGCCCAGGGTCGGGTTGGTGTGGGTGAGGGCGTCGCCGACCGGGACCATCCCGTTCACCACCGGGCCCCGCCCGTCGGCCGGCGGGCTCCACCGGTTGTCCAGGCCGGCGGTGGCCAGCACCCCCGAGAGCGGCTCGGCGCCGAGCCCCAGCCAGGCCGCGCCGGGCGGGAAGGTCCGGGCGGCGGCCTCGAAGACGGCCGGATCGCGCAGGGCGGCCCGGGTGGGGTCGCCGGTGTGCGCGAACACGGTCACGGCGAAGACCCCGTTGTCGGACGGGAAGACGGCGCAGCCCGCGAAGGCCCCGCCGGTCACCGTCCAGGGCCGGCGGGGCCCCTCGTCCACGCCGTCGGGCAGCCGGTACCAGCGGCAGAAGTACGCGAGGCCCGTACGGTGCCGCTCGACGGTTCCCGGGCGGCAGCCGGCCGCGGCCAGCAGCGGGGCCGAGCCGCCGCGCCGGCCGGCCGCGTCCACCACGAGGTCGCCCGCGTAGGTGCCGCCCGGCGTACCCACCCCCGTGATCCGGGGCACCGGCCCCGCCGCCGGCCCCCCGGCCGTGGTCAGCGCGGTGACCGGCTGCCCGTAGCGCACCACCGCGCCCGGCTCCGCGCGCAGGGCGGTGGTCAGCGCGCTCTCCAGCACGATGCGCCGGGCCTGGAGCAGCACCAGGTCCTCGTCGCCGGGCAGCGCGGACGGCCGGACGTCGAACCAGTCCAGCTCGTGCCGCTCGCGGGCACCGAGCCGGAGCATCTCGGCGTACACGTCGGGCAGCTCGGTCCGGAGCACCGCACGGGCGGCGCCGAGCAGGACGTGCGGCTGGGCCGCCTGGGGGACGCCCGGCCGGTGCCAGTCGAAGAAGTCCCGGTCGAGGGCGGAGCCGGCGGCCCGGGGGTCCCGTTCGAAGACCTCCGCGGTGTGCCCCCTCCGGGCCGCGAGCAGGGCCGTCGCCAGCCCCGCCACCCCGCCGCCGATCACCAGCACATGTGCCATTGCGCGCCCCCGAACCGACGTACGTACGACGATCAGACCGACAGAGCCTGCACGCACGACCCCTGGCCGAAACTCGCACACCCGTCCGACGGGCCGACGGGCCCGCCCCCGCACCGGCCTGACACGCCGTCGGGCCGCAGCGCCGAATGGGACAATGGCCCGCGTGACGCACCGGAACCACGAAGCCACCGGGCCCCACCGGGCCGTCCCCCAGCCCAACGCCGTCGTCGGCGTCGGCCTGATCGTGCTCGGCCCCGACGGCCGGGTACTGCTCGGCCAGGCGCACGACGGGCGCTGGGAACTGCCCGGCGGCAAGGTCGACCCCACGGAGGGCTTCGAGCAGGCCGCCGCCCGCGAGCTCGCCGAGGAGACGTCCCTGCGCACCGCCCCCGGTGCCGTCGAGGTGCTGTCCGTCCAGATCTCCACCGCGGACACCGGCGTGACCCGGCTGACGGCGGCCGCCCTCACCCGCTCCGCCGAGGGCACTCCGGCCGTGACCGAGCCGCACAAGATCGCCCAGTGGCGCTGGTTCGCCCCGGAGGAGATCCCGGAGGCGCTCTACGGCCCCTCGGCGGGGGTCCTGCACGCCTGGCGCCCCGACCTCCCGGCCCTGCCCCGCGCCTCCTGGCACGACTACCCGGTCGACCGCCCGGCCGGCCGGGCCTGATCCGCAGGAAGCCGACCGGCCCTGATCCGAGGGAAACGGCTAGACCGCCTGCCGGGGCGCGAAGTTGCCCTCGCGCAGGTCCTCGGCCAGCAGCCGCTTGGCGATGGCGTCCGCCGCCGCCCTCAGCTCCGCGCTGCGCGGGCGGCCCCGGTCCCGCTCCAGCTGGTCGCCGAGCCACTGCGACCACGCGGCGGAGATGACGTCGGCCTCCCGCTGCCCGCCCCCGGTCAGGCTGAAGAACCCGTTCTGCCGGGTCAGGTAGCCCTCCTCCACCATCCGGTCGAAGACCGGCAGCAGCACCTCCGGCGGCAGCGACCGGCGCGAGGCGATCAGCCCCAGACCGGCGTGGCCGACCGTGCGGGTCAGCAGGTCCACCTGCATGACCGCCCACGCGCCGGCCATGTCCAGCCGGGTGTCGGAGGCCTCGACGATGCCCCGGGCCTGCTGCGGCCCCATGTTCCGCACCAGCTTGCCCACCGCCAGCTCCAGCAGCTTGGCGGAGTCCCCCGAGGCCGTGGCCGGGGAGGCGAAGCCGTCGCCCATGTCCGTGGACGCGGCGCGGGCGGTGTCGCGCAGCCGGACCTGTTTGAGGAAGAGCCCGACGAGGAAGCCGACGGCCGCCACCGGCACGGTCCACAGGAACACGGTGTGCAGGGCCTCGGTGTAGGCGCCGACGATCGGGGCGGACGCCGCCGGGTCGAGCGCGTGCACCCCCTGGGGGCTCTGCGCGGCGGCGGCGAGCCGCGCCGGGTCCTCGCCGGTGGCCCGGGCGGCCTCGGCCACGGCGGCCTTCAGCTCGGGCCCCAGGCCGTTGGCGTAGATCGTCCCGAACACCGCGGTGCCGAACGAGCTGCCCAGCGTCCGGAAGAAGGTGACGCCGGAGGTGGCCGTGCCGAGGTCGGCGTAGTCCACGGTGTTCTGCACGGCGATGGTGAGCACCTGCATGCACAGGCCGATGCCGGCGCCGAGCACGAACATGTACAGCGATTCCAGCCAGGCGCCGGTGCCCGCCCCCATCCGCGACAGCAGGTAGAGGCCGGCGCCCATCACCGCGCAGCCCACGATGGGGAAGATCCGGTACCGGCCGGTCCTGCTGGTGACGTTGCCGCTGAAGACGGACGCGATCAGCAGGCCGATGACCAGAGGCAGGGTCCGTACGCCCGACAGGGTGGCCGAGTCCCCGTCCACGTACTGGAGGTAGGTCGGCAGGAAGGTCATCGCGCCGAGCATCGCGAAGCCGACGACGAAGCTGAGCACCGAGCACACCGTGAAGACGGGGTTGCGGAACAGCCGCATCGGCAGCATCGGTTCGGCGGCCCGGATCTCCGCCAGGCAGAACAGGGCCAGCGCCAGCACCCCGCCGGCCAGCAGTCCGATGATCACCCCGGAGTTCCAGGGGTACTCGTTGCCGCCCCAGCTGGTGGCCAGGATCAGCGCGCTCGACCCCACCGCGACCAGCGCGATGCCCAGGTAGTCGATGCGGGGCCGCCCCCCGGCCCGTACCGAGGGGATGGTCCGGGCGGCGGCCGCGACCACCAGCACCGCGATGGGGACGTTGACGTAGAAGGCCCAGCGCCAGCTCAGGTGGTCGGTGAACAGCCCGCCGAGCAGCGGTCCGATGACGGTGGCGACGCCGAAGACGGCGCCGATCGCGCCCTGGTACGTGCCGCGTTCGCGCAGCGGCACCACGTCCGCGATCAGCGCCATGGAGGTGACCATGAGGCCGCCGGCGCCGATGCCCTGGACGCCCCGCCACAGGATCAGCAGGGTCATGTTCCCGGCGAGGCCGCACAGGAAGGAGCCGGTGATGAACACGATCGCGGAGATCTGGAAGACGACCTTCCGGCCGAAGAGGTCGCCGAACTTGCCGACCAGCACGGTCGCGACGGTCTCCGCGAGCAGGTACGAGGTCACCACCCAGGCCATGTGGTCCCCGCCGCCCAGGTCCCCCACGATCGTGGGGAGGGCCGTGCCCACGATCGTCTGGTCGAGGGCGGCCAGCAGCACGCCGAGCATGATCGTGCCGAAGACGACGTTGCGCCGCCGCCGGTCGAGCACGGGCGGCGGCGCGGCCGCGGCGGGGGCAGTGGTCACCCTCGCACTCTCACAGCCGCCCGTCCGCCCCGCATGCCGCAAGCCGCCGTACGGGTGAACCTGCCAAGCCCCCCGCGCTCAGCGCAGGTAGGCCAGCCCCGGGTGCTCCGCCGCGTACCCGTCCAGCAGCCGCCGGGCGACGGTCACCGAGTCCACCAGCGGGTGCAGCGCGAAGGCCTTCACGGCGTCGGCCCGCGCACCGCTCGCCGCCGCGGCCAGGACCGCCCGCTCGGCCGCCTTCACCGAGGTCACCAGGCCCACCGCGTGCAGGGGCAGCGGGGCGACGGACACCGGGTGGGCCCCGTTCGCGTCGACCAGGCAGGGCACCTCGATCACCGCCTCCGGGTCCAGCACGGACAGCGTCGAGCCGTTGCGGACGTTGAGGATCAGCGTGGCCCGTTCGTCGCGGGCGATGGCCCGCATCAGCGCGAGGGCGACCTTCTCGTAGCCGCCGGACTCCAGGTCGCTCTCCTCGCGCTCCCCGACGCCCGCGACCTCGCGGTTCTCGGACATGTACGTCGCCTCGCGCTCGGCCCGGGTACGGTCCCAGGCGGCCAGCGCCGCCCCGGCGGGCTGCTCCGGCCGGCCGGCCTCGGCGTAGAAGCCGCGCTGCTGGTCGCGCAGGAAGGCCCCGCGCGTCTGCTTGGCCTCCTGGTAGGCGCGCACGGTGTCACGGTTGAAGTAGTAGTAGTGCAGGTACTCGTTCGGGATCGCGCCCAGCGAGCGCAGCCACTCCGCCCCGAAGAGGCGCCCCTCCTCGAAGGACTCCAGCGCCTCGACGTCGGCCAGCAGCCGGGGCAGCTCGTCGCGGCCGCCGACGCGCAGGCCGCGCACCCAGCCCAGGTGGTTCAGGCCGACGTAGTCGATCCAGGCCTCCTCCGGGCGGGCGACGCCCAGCAGCCGGGCGATCCGGCGGCCGAGGCCGACCGGCGAATCGCAGATGCCGATGACCCGCCCGCCCAGCTCCTCGGACATCGCCTCGGTGACCACCCCGGCCGGGTTGGTGAAGTTGATGACCCAGGCATCGGGGGCGACCCGGGCGATCCTGCGCGCGAGCTCCCGGGCCACCGGCACGGTGCGCAGGCCGTACGCGATCCCGCCCGCGCCGACCGTCTCCTGGCCCAGGACGCCCTCGGCCAGCGCGATCCGCTCGTCCGCCGCGCGCCCCTCCAGGCCGCCGACGCGGATGGCGGAGAAGACGAAGTCCGCCCCGCGCAGGGCCTCGTCCAGGTCCCGGGTGGCGGTGACCTCCGGGGCGTCCGCCACCCCCGAGGCGGCGGCCTGGTCCGCGAGCACCCGGGCCATGGCGGCGAGCCGCACCGGGTCCTCGTCGTAGAGGGTCACCCGGGACACCCGGCCCTCGGCGTGGTCGCCGAGCAGTGCTCCGTAGACGAGCGGGACGCGGAATCCGCCCCCGCCGAGGATGGTCAACCGCACGCCCCTACCGTCCTTCCGGCCTTTCGAGGTACCGACCGCCGCCACGACCCGGGGCACGTGTCCCCGGCACTCACGCGAATGCCACGATCCGCGACATCAGCTCGATGTCATCGATCGTGGCATCAGGCGCTCGGCATCCGGCGGTGGCGGACCGGAGCCTCGCCGGATCCGCCGCCGCGCACCGTGGCGGCGCTTGAGGGGACCAGTGTCCCCCGCGCGTCGGACCGGTGTCCCCGCCGCGTCAGTCCCCCAGCGCCGGAACCGCCCGCAGGCGGGCCCCCTGCTGCTGCGGGAACCCGGCGCCGCCGCGCACCGGGCCGGTCGGCAGGCCCTGCGGGGCCGAGAGCACCAGGGTGATCCGGGTGAGCCCCATCCCGTCGAGCATCCGGCTGGTTTCGGCCACCATCCGGCAGCGCACCAGGCCCCAGCTCGGGTCCGGGTGGCGCACCGTGCGCACCGCGCCGTCCTGCTCGGCGGCCTCCTGGCCGTGGGTGGTCAGCCAGTGCGGGACCCCGTAGCGGTAGGCCGCCTCCATGAAGGGGTCGCGGGCCACCTCCTGGCGGATGCTCCGCAGGCCCTCGTCGTCCGGGGCCGACCGCAGGGCGGTCGCGAACTGGGCCAGCAGCGGTACGCACCAGGCCGGCTCGTGGTCCTCCAGCACGGCCGCGGCATCCGGGTGGAACAGCACGAAGCGCAGGAAGTTGTCGTCCGGCAGGGCCGTCGGGTGCGGTCTCGCCGTCTGGAAGAGCCGGTCGAAGGCCGAGTTGGTGAGGGCCACGTCCCAGCGGTGGTCCACCAGGAAGCTCGGGTAGGGCACGGCCTCCATCAGGGCCGCGTAGTCGACCAGGTAGTCGCGCTGGGCCGGGTCCTGGGGCAGCCGGTTCTCCTCGGCCGCGCGCCAGGTGGGCGGCGGGTCCCGGTCGACCATGATCCGGAAGAGCCAGAAGCACTGCCGCTCGCTCATTTCCAAGGCCTCGGCCAGGGCGAGGAGTTTGCGGTCCGTCCATTCCTTGACGAGCCCGCGCTCCCAGTTCCCGTACGCGCGCACACTGATGCGCAGGCGCGCCGCGACGTCTTCCTGACTCAGGCCCAGTTCTTCGCGGCGTTGGCGCAAAATCTCCTTGCGCCGTTCCGACCGCACTGCGCCACGGGCGGACTCGTCGCCCGCCAGGCGCTCCTCACCGGCTCGGACGAGGCCATCAGACGGGCCCACCGCTGCGAGATGTGGCACCGAGAGCTCCCCCTCCTCAACGGTCTGGATCTTCATTTCCGTGTGGCGATCCTGCTACCGACTTCATTCGAGTGTCAACTATTGTGGCAATTCCAGCCGGGCGACAGCTCATTCGCGCCACAGCTGTGGCAAGTTCTGGCTCTCCCAAAACAAACCGGATAGATTCCCTGAGGCCGACCACGTGCCCACTGACCTCGCGCGATCTAGGAGAACCACTGGTGACAGACGGCTTCCCGGCTCCCGTCGCGGTGGCCAACGCGCCCCTGGCGGCAACCGTCACGCGGGTCGCCGAGCTGGCGAACAAAATGGGCCGCGACCCGAACCAGGTCTTCGACCTCCGTCGCCTCTCCGAGGCTTCCGGGGTTCCCACGGATGTGATCAGGTCCCTGCTCGACGGCAGGCGGGCCGGTGAACCCGACCTCCAGGCGCGCTTCCTCCAGCGTCTCGACCTGCTCCGGCGGACCCGGGTGAAACCCAACGGCCGGCGCTACACCCAGCAGGAGATCGCGGACGGAGCGGGGATGTCGCGGCAGCAGGCCGGCGCCCTCATCAACGGCGACCGGCGGCCCACGATGGAGCACTGCGACGCCATCCAGCGGTTCTTCGGGGTGCACGCGGGCTTCCTCACCGCCCATGACGCCGACGCCCTCACCGACGCGCTCCAGCGGACCGAGCAGCAGCTCCTCCAGGACTTCGCGGGGCGCGAGCGGCAGACGGTACCCGCGGAGGCCGCCGCGGCCGGCGACCCGCTCGCGCGGCTCCTGCAGAACCACGGGGTCCGGGGCATCGCCTGGCGCGCCGCCCAACTGCCCAGCGACAAGCACCGGGACAAGGTGACCGAATGGCTGGACATGCTTCTCGAAAGCGTCAAACCGAACGAATCATGACCCAGTCGAAAGTCTGGATCTGATCCTTGAGTCCTGATCCGGATCCGCGCCGACGGGGAGAACGGTGAGCATAGGCAGAGCGCAGCGGCGATTGTGCGCGGAGCTGGTGTCCGGCATCAAGCTGGCCGCCCCCGTGGAACCCGTGGACCTCTACACCGCCCTCTGCGACGGCATGAGCAGACACCGGGGACGCCCGGTGCAGTTCCGGATGGCGGCGTTCCCGCAGGGGACGGCGAGCGGCCTGTGGCTGGACATGGCGGACCGGGACCTGGTGGTGATCGAGGAGCGCACCGCGCCGGACCACCAGCTGGTCATCCTCGGCCACGAACTGTGGCACATGAAGGCCGGCCACTGCAGCCACCACGTCGACGGCGCCGCGGTCGCGGCCCGGCTGCTGAGCGACGGGGCCGACCTCGGCGAGACGGTCCGCAGCGTCGCCGCGCGCACCCGCACCGACGTCCGGGAGGAGACGGAGGCCGAGACCTTCGGCCTCCTGCTCGGCAGCCGGTGCCGCACCTGGCTGGCCGGATCCTCCGGCGGGCGGCCGGCCACCCAGCGCGACGAGCTGGCGGGCCGGATCGAGACCTCCCTCGGCTACCGGGGGCACAGGAACGACCGTTGAAAGGACCGGACTACTACATCCCGGCGGCCGCCATGGCGGTCGCCTTCGTCTGCAAGCTGCCGGCCCTGCGCACCAACTGGCGCGATCCGCTGCTGCGATCGGTCTGTGTCCTGCTCCTCCTCGGCGGCTCGGTCTTCACCTTCGCCGCCCCGCCCACCATCGAGGCCGTCAACCGCTGGACCGGGATCCCCAACGTCTCCGCCCCCCTGGTCTACAGCCTGATGACCGCCTTCAGCGGCTCCTGCCTGGTCCTGGTGTTCAACTGGCGCGGCGGCCCCGCGGAAGAGATCAGGCACACCTCGACGCGCTGGATCGCCGGCTACTCCGTGGTCGTCGTGGCGATAGTCGTGTTCTTCGCCCTCGGCTCGGCGCCCGTCGAGCGGCTGCGCGACTTCGACACGTACTACGCGAGCACCCCCTACGTCCGGCTGATGATCACCGCCTACCTGCTGGCGCACCTGGTCGCGGTGCTGATGATGGTCTCGATGTGCTGGCGCTGGTCCCTCCAGGTCTGCGGCTGGCTGCGGGCCGGCCTGCTGATCATCGTCTCGGGCTACTCCATCAGCCTGGCCTACGACGCCGCGAAGATGTCCGCCGTCGCCGCCCGCTGGCTGGGCCACGACCTGGACTACCTGTGCTCGTCCGTCGCCCCGCCGCTGGCCGCCTTCGGCGCGCTCGTCAGCTCGGTCGGCTTCGTGCTGCCCCTGGTGTACCAGCGGGTGTCGGACAGCTGGCGGACCTGGAGCACCTACCGGCACCTGGGCGCGCTGTGGCACGAGGTGCGGAGCACCGGGCCCGGTGGCACGCCCGGGGTGCGGATGTCCTGGTGGTCCCCGGCCGAGATCCGGGTGATCCAGCGGGAGTCCGACATCCACGACGGGTTCCTGCGGCTGGGCCCCTGCTTCGACCGGCGGTGCCGTGACACCGCCTACGCGCGGGCCGTGGAGGCCGGCGCCGACGAGGAGACGGCCCGCGCCGTCGCGGACGCGGCGATGGTGGCGGCCGCGGTACTGGTCAGCGCCGCCGACCCGGAGGCGGCGGCCGGGGGCGAGGAGGCGGCGGAGGCGGGCCCGGCGCTCGTCACCGCCGACGCGCCGCGCGACCTCGTACGGATCTCGCACGCGCTGCGGCACTCGCCGCTGGTGGCCGCGGCCCGGCGGCAGGCGGCCCCGGCG